>JAIMBH010000013.1 GCA_023511485.1 Bacillota bacterium
CCCCCATGCCGGTCATTATTGCAACCATAAATAAAACTTTATAGTTTTTTTACCTGTAGGTTTTCCATTTTTAAGCTTACCCTCCTTTATTAGTCTAGATTTGAATTTTAGGACCGTAGCAGGAGAAATGTCGTTTAATAGGTACTTGCCTCTCGTCCCTTATTTTATGCAATTCCATATTCTACCTAAGCATTGTTTAAACTGGTTATTGCCCTGACTAGCACTTATTTTGCACTTGTGGTTCGGGTCATGAGCGCGCCATTTGCGCTTCAACTTTCTCCAGGGTCATTACTATTTCTTTCTTGGCTACAGTCGGCGAGGCTACTGCCTGTATACTATAACATAGTATGTCATTGCAAACCGTACGATAAAATAAAGCTAAAGGGGCTAAATAATAAATTGAGAGCTGCGAGAATTATGGCCTTAATGGGGAATTGGGTCTCGTAAGCTTATACTATCATGGATTCTAATTTTAATGGATCGAACTGTTAAATATGGTAAAATTCCTGCATGATAATTTTTCTTGATGATTCAGGCGATCCTGGGTTCAAGGTAGGAAAAGGCTCGACCACATCCTTAGTTATAGCACTTGCTATCTTCGACGATGAACTCGAGGCAGAAGAAACATCGGTAAAAATAAAGAGGCTAAAAAGAGAGCTTGGCGTAAAAGATACGTTTGAGTTTAAGTTCCATAGATGCAGGCCTCAAGTATAGACGACGCTTTCTTGAAAGGGTTGCTAACTGCAACTTTAGGGTTAGAGCCATAATAATGGATAAGGGCCGAATTTACGGCCCTGAACTTAGAAGTTCTAAGGAGTCTTTTTATAACTATACGATCAAAACCGTTTTAAAGAACCATCAGAGAACCATATCAGATGCCAAATTGAGGCTTGACGGGCATGGCGAAAAAATTATTCGGAGGCAGCTTCGATCCTACTTAAGCCGTGAACTTGGACCTGGAATAATTAAGGACCTGAAATTTAAAGATTCCAGCAGGGATGTGCTAAGAGAGCTTGCCGATATGGTTGCTGGAAGCATCAGGGTAGCTCATGATAATAGCGACTTGCAGTATCGCCAAATCATAGAACCTCGACTTGAAGATGTCTGGACTTTTGGCTGGTAAAAAATTCGACCTAGCCCCTAGACTGGAGACATTCCAGCCACGCACGCCACCGGCGACAATTCGGGAACCAGGTCTTTGCAAGAACCATTCTACTATAAGCTAGTGCTTAAGCCTAGTAGGTTTCAATTTTTATTGGAACCTATACTGGTAAATATTTCAAGACCCTCTTCTTTATATCTATATCGGCAAATCTTGATCGCTTTAAACCTCTTTTAAGTTGGTACCCTGGTCGATTATTTGCGTTTTCTTCTAATACCTTTCTAATAAAACAATCTCCTATATCATAACGAGCCATAACAAAACGTATAATTTAGGGCTTTTATGCATGATAAACCAAGATAACAAATCATAATAAGATTACATACCCGCAGGTAGAATGGCGGGTTCGACTTTCGATTTTCGCAACCTACGCCCCTGACCTTCACCAAATACCTCCCAACCCTCATACTGAAGTACAACCATTACCACATATTACCAGACCTAGCCTACTAAAATAATACCCCTAGCTGTGTAAAGGTACCTGTATGGCTGCCGATAACTATATCTGAGTCTTAAATACCTAGCAATCGCCAATCAAGAGAATAATAAGAGAATAATATAAGAGAGGTGGGCCATGAACAGAAAAGGTATTAATTGGAGAGCAGCGTTAATTGCGGCTTTAGCAGTGCTGTTTACTTTCGCAGTCTCATCCATTGCTCAAGCATCCAGCGGTTCCGAACCTGATAAGTCTGTAACGGTAACGCTGGTTAACACTGCTACCGCATTTTTCATCTTTGCTCTCGGAGTCTGGATTACCTACTTAACAAGGGGTGGTTTTCTATCCTTAGGCTTTATACTTATTACTGTAGGTATTACCATCGGCTGGGTTGCAAAGCTTGGGGTTGAGTTTCTTGCTGATTCTGGTATGCTTGTCACTTCATATGACGCTGTCGGTATCGCAGAGGTGATAGGTGGGCTAATCCTGGTCGCAGGCTTTTACCTGCTAAGTGAAAAATTGAGAGCCTAAGCGAAATATCGAGGGAACAATCATGGATAAACAACAAATTTATAAGGAAATGATTACCGACATTGTAAAGAAGAAGTTTTCGCTTTATGGCCAGGCATTGGTATCAAAGATATCGGCAACCGGCTTAGTTAATCTTTCCCCAGATGGGGAGGTTATAGCCATTTCAGGAGATCCCAAGAAAGCATTAGAAGGCGTTCTCGGCGTTTTTAAAGAGATTGCAGGAAATGTTGGTGTTACTTCTGCAGTAACCGCCTTAAAGGTTTTTTCCATGAAATATGCGGAAGTTAAGCCGGAAATTGATGAAGCAGTAGGAAAGTTCGTTTAACTGTTAATACATCAGCAATCGGATAGCGATTGCAGAAAGGAGTGAGCCGAATGAAAAGATTTGCAATAATAGGCGCTGGCGCTTTGGTATTACTGTTATTATTGCTAGGTACCGGATCAGTTGCTTTCTACAGCCAAGAATCAAATTGCGTCAAGTGTCACGAGATGGAAAAGGACTATAGATCATGGCAAATGTCATCTCATAACCATGTAGCATGCGAGAGCTGCCATGCACGTACTACAGCATCCTTCTCTATCCAGGGAACTGCAATGGGCAGGATTATTGCCCATTTTACCAAAAAAGATAAAAATCCTAAGGCTTATGTAAGCAAAGAGAACTGCCTACGTTGCCATGCTGGTATTAAGAAGAATATCAAGACGCTTCGCGATAGCCATATAGTCAATCCGCACCCGATTCACTTAGCTGCAGGTTTTGACTGTTCGCATTGTCATAAGCGTGTTGCCCATGCAGACGGTGTAAATACACCGAGCAGACCTCAGATGAAGGATTGTATTAATTGCCACCGCGCAAAAGAAGTTTCAACCGAGTGTAAAACCTGCCATTACGGTACGCAGGAGCACTTGGATATAATCGCCCAAGCCGGAGGTTACGTTCTTAAGGAGGGCGAGGGTTGTGAGGTTTGTCACACCGAAAAAGATGTGGACAAGCCTGACCATGGAAAAGCAATGCAAAACATAGGCGGATATACTGGTTCTGAAACCTGCCTGAAATGTCATGTGAACGCCGCTAAACAGATTGGAAGCTCTGCTCACGGTATGCTTAAGACAAAAGTTGCCCATGTCCCCGGCATAAAGGTGCCTATGGGTATGGCAAGCAAGGCTGTTAACCCAATGGCGCTTAATCTGTGGGCCTCTTTAACTCCGTTAAAAGATGGAACGATGAAGAGTGGAACTTGCGGTAACTGTCATGTGGGCGGAAGCAATCTTCCGACACCGGAGATGGCTGCACCGGTGGATTGTCTAGTATGCCACGCGGAAAAATACGACTTTAGCAAGCGTCATGTTGAGAAGGTTGGGAACGTGTTTAAGTGGAACTACGAGCAGGGTCCTGAGGTAGCTGCATCGGTGGGTAAACCTAAGGCCGAGTATTGCTACCGTTGCCACGAAGATCATATGGCAGAAACCCGCGGCACTAAATACGAGCCTGAAGCTGACGTTCATGCTGAAGCAGGTATGTCTTGCCAGAGCTGTCACGTAACCATCTCCCACAAGATAGCTAAAGGCAACGTTGCTGATCTGATGGCAAACGATATACCTGAGCTCTCCGTTTCCTGTACGTCATGTCACGTCGATTTCAAGCATGAAAATAAAAATATCGATACCCACTTGAGCCGTCTTGCCTGCCAGACTTGCCATATTGGCAAAGTCGGTGGTTACTGGGTACAGGATAAGACTAAAGGACAGGATGACAACAACGACGGTGTATTTGAGGATACCAAGGTGCACAAGGAAGGTTATCCAACTTACTTCTGGTTTAATGGCACCGCTACTGATAAGAACTTGCCGGTTGGAAGCAGAACCGACAAGAAAGCCAAGATCTTTCCATTTAAGGTCATCACGGTTATAAGTGGAGTCGATCCGAATACTAAGTTGCCGGTTGCAAGTGCTGCTGGTGTTTACTCCAAGACGGGAGATTTTGCTGCTGCGGTTAAGGCTGCCGCGGCATCGAAGGGGCTACCAGAACCTAAGTGGATACCGCTTAAGAGCAATAAGGTTCAGCAATTAGATCACCAGATACAAAAGATCGGTGTTAAATGTAATGATTGCCATGCAAAGAAAGGCATTATGGATTTCAAGGCTCTTGGTTATACGGACCAAGAAATCGAAGAGTTGACCCAGCCGCAGAATTACTAGAAGCGACGAAATAACGAAATAGCAAAGAAAAACCCCGCCTGAGAGGCGGGGTTTTTCTTTGCTTAATATTTTGATTTTTTGCCCAAACTTTGTTTTTGTGGGTAACTAAAACTCAACGCGAAGGGAGGCGAGTTTATATGGCTATGCCAAAGCCGGAAGAAGAAATGAAGTTACTCAAAGAGCAAGGACCGGGGAGGACTACAATATCTGATGCGGTGGTTGCAAAAATTGCAGGAATGGCGGCCCGTGAGGTGCGGGGTGTTCATGATGTCGGTGGCGTTGCTGAGCGTGTTATTGGTGGTGTTGTATCGAGAATTACCGGAGGACCGGGGGCAGCCGCTGGGGTAAGTGTCCAGGTTGGGCAGGAAGAAGCTGCAGTTGATTTAAGTCTCATAATCGATTACGGGAATCCAATTCCGGAAGTTACCAACCAGGTCAGGCAAAACATAGTAAATCAGGTTGAATCGCTAACCGGCTTACGTGTAAAAGAGGTAAATATCACAGTAAATGACATATGGTTACCGCAGCAAGAACAACAGCAGGCAGGGGAACAACGTGCCGCATGATATCTTATCCGAGAAGAGATTAATATCTTTACTAACCAAAAATGCGGTAGAGGAAGTAGAAGGCGTTTCTCTTGTACAGGAAAGCCAAACCGGGCCTTCGTACCCATATCACCCGGATGTACCGGGTGTATGGGTACATGGCCCTGATCAAAGCGCATCTTTTGCGGTTAGCGTAAATATAGTCGTAATGGGAATAAGCGTTCCTGAAGCGGCTAAGAGGATACGCTCTGCAATTATGGGAGAGCTTCGATCAAGGAACTTAATAAATCTTGTAAAGGAAATAAATATTAATGTTAAGGATTGGGCGAAAACAGCATGAGATTGTTTAACCGAGTTTTAGCAACAATAGTATCGCTTTTTCTGATAATCGGCTCAGCGGTAGGTATAATCTATCTGGTCGGCATTTTAACTGGGGTAACAGCGTTTAGCCAGCTTGGCAGAAGCATTATAGATTCGCTGGCTAGACTAAGTGCCGGTCAAATTCAGGGAATAGTGGCGATAGTATTCGTGCTATCGCTAATGCTTTTTATATTGGAGGTACGTCCCTGGAGAGCTCGGTTTATCACTGTAAGGGATGATGAAAGGGGTAAGACGCAAGTCTTCAGGTCGGACCTAGAGACATATCTTGTACAGCGTATCGCACAGAAGAAAACAATAAGTCCGGAGCACCTCGATATTATAACTCATGGCAATAGATTTGTTGTTGTAACCGATGTTGCTGCCTCGTCAACTGCCGACCCTCAAGCGGTTCAAAAACAAGTTGAGCAGGATATCAGGCGCGACTTGGAGACAATCGGATTAGACGAGGACCTTGAACAGATAAGCACCAGGATCTCCCGGGTAAAGCGCGTAGCGTAAAATAGGGGGTCTGGGATATGGATACACTAAATAGGGTGTTGTTTATAATATTTTCTGCCCTGGTGCTTGTGGCAAGCGCTGTTGGGTTAATGCTCGCCTTTGGGGCTATAACGCCGGAACAGGTACAATCAGTCGTACCATATCAGCAGGTAGTTGAGTTCTTTCGGGTAAATCTGCTTGCATCTTCTTTGATTACGATTTTGCTTTTAGTTATCGTGATGGCACTTTCTTTTCTTTGGCTTCGCGGCCAATATGCCGAGGCATTAGAGTCTGTTACAGGTGGGCAATATGAATTCTCTAGCGAAGGTCCAGGTCGTACGCTCGTCAATTACAATGTATTGGAAAAATCAATAGATTATGCGATCCGGCAAATTCCAGGAGTCATCGACTCGCGAACGAAAATATATTCGGCGCGAGGCGGGCGTTTATTTGCCCATTCGTCTCTTTTTGCAAGAAGAGATGCAGATATCCGCGAGATCGATCGCAAAATAAGAAACGCGATTAACCGGGAATGGCTGGATAGGCTTGGCAACAACGTTGCCCGTCACGATATCACTATTAACATTGAAACAACTACTGAGCGAAGGGTTGCTTAAAGGAGGTAGCCAGTATGACAAACACGCAGTTTGGAATTCTTTTAGGCTTTCTAATAGGTGCTGCTTGGATAGCGTTTGGGTTTAATTCGATTCTGCTTGGCATCATCTTTGCGGTGGTCGGCTACTTTGCCGGCAGAGTTCTGGACGGTCAGGTAGACTTACAGGCCTATCTGCAAAGATATTCCAGACAGGCAAAGTAAAGCAGCGGCTGGCCAACTGGGTATGGAGCGCTAAATCATTTGAATTCGCGATGGGCAAGGTATATTATTAGCTAGTGTATACTTTGATAAAGGTTAAAATGCTCAGTAGGTTAAGGGCATGGAAAAAGCTGATGTAGTTATAGTTGGAGCTGGTCCCGCAGGTTCATCGGCGGCTTATTTTCTGGCCAAGCAGGGAGTAGATGTTATCCTTCTTGAGAAGAACAAACTGCCGCGTGACAAGACGTGTGGTGACGGGATAGGGCCGCGCTCTATTGCTATGCTTTATAAAATGGGGCTTGGCGACTGGTTGAAGACCGGTGGATATTACCGGTGTGATCGGGCACGCCTTTTTGCACCTAACGGTAACTATGTCGAGGCGGGCATACCCCGTGCCGACACACCTTTTCCATATTTCTATATAGTTCCAAGAATGGATTTTGACCACAAGCTTGTCGAGACTGCCGAAGCTGCTGGCAGTGTGGTAATGACGGAATGCAAAGCCACGTCTGTTGTAAGGTCAAATGGAGGGGTAAAAGGAGTCACTGCAATTTATCGCGGCGAGGAGGTAGAGATCAGGGCTAAAGCCCTGATCTGTGCAGATGGCACCAGCGGTACATTTTCGCAAAAAACAGGAATTTCTGTCGTAAAGCCGCACGCGATTGCGGCACGGGCTTATTATTCAAACGTAAAGGGGCTTGATGATTGTATAGATATCTATGTCGATGAACATATACCGGAAGGCTATGCCTGGATATTTCCAATGGCTGGTGGTAGAGCAAATATAGGCCTTGGGATTAGTGCGCCTATGTTAAAGAAGCACGATATAGATATAAGGAAGCTTGTTGATTGGTTTGTTACCGAAAAAGATACTAGCCCTGTTGACTTAAGTGCTGCTAAACAGGATTGCGAGGTAACAGGAGCATGGCTGAGGATGGGTTACGGCCGGCACAATACTGTTGCAGATGGTATTATCATGGTCGGTGATGCGGCGGGGCTCATCAGCCCACTGACCGGTGAGGGAATAGCTTATGCGCTTGAAAGCGGAGAATACGCTGCCGCGGTCATGAGTAGCGCGCTTGGCAAAGGCGATGTCTCAGAGCAGAGCCTCAAAGCCTACCAGGAGCATTTAAACAAGAATTACTATATGGACCACCGGATTTACGAGATTATAAGGCAGACCTTGTCCAAGAACTTTCTCATGAATGGGTTTATAGGCAAAGGCAAAAGGCACTCAACCTTAGCTCATAAGTTTATAAGCATTATGATGGGCACCGCAAAGCCATCTGAACTCCTCCGCCCGAAGATGTTTAAGTATTTCTTGTTCTAGGCCTTGAGCCCTAGAACAAAAGAGTTCAGGGACCGGAATCCCGAGGGCTATGGACGAGGACCGGTGGCGGCTCCTTCGGCGCCTCTTATAGAGGACAATACCCCCAAGCACATCCGCCCGAGTATTCCGAAGATGCGGTTATCGGCTGCTCCAGAACTTTTCTCTCTTCGGGGGTTCCAATGTATAGAACCTGCTCCGGCTTGCTGCCGTAGCGGTAAACTGTAATTCCTTTACATTCTAATTCGTAGGCAAGTAAGTATATTTTCCGCACATCGTCTATAGTTGCATCTTGCGGAAGGTTTACTGTTTTAGACACCGCATTGTCTACATACTTCTGAAAGGCAGCTTGCATCCTGACATGCCACTCAGGCGCTATATCAAACGAGGTTACAAATACCCTTCTAATTTCGCTAGGAATATCAACAATACCCTGGATTGTTCCGCGTTTTGATATTTCCATCATAAGCTCCTGACTGTAAAAACCACGCTCCCTGGCTACCTTTTCAAAAACCGGGTTAACCTCAAGAAGGGTAGTGCCTTCCATGACCTCTCTTGCATATGTGACTGCGAAGATGGGCTCGATGCCGCTGCTTGTGTTCGCAATTATACTGATTGTACCGGTTGGCGCAATTGTTGTAACCGTTGCGTTTCGCATCATCTCGTAGCCTTCTTTGTCCCACTTACTTCCTTTAAAGTTGGGGAAGGAGCCGCGCTCTCGGGCAAGCTCAATCGATTTTTTTATAGCCTCTTCGTAGATGAACTTCATGACTTCTTCGGCAACATTTAGGCCTGCCTGGCTATCGTATGGGACACCCATGTCAAGAAGCATATCGGCAAATCCCATCACCCCGAGGCCGATTTTTCGGTTGACTTTAGCCATGTGGTCGATCTGCGGCAGCGGGTATTTACTCGCGTCGATTACGTTATCCAGAAAGTGAACGCTTGCATGAACCGTATCTCGCAGCTTATCCCAATTGATAGTGCCATCGCTTTTTAGCATCTTGTGTAGGTTGATCGATCCTAAGTTACATGGCTCATACGGAAGCAAGGGTACTTCACCGCAGGGGTTTGTGCTCTCAAACTGCCCAATATCAGGTGTCGGATTTACCGCGTTGGCGCGGTCGATAAAGAAAAGTCCTGGGTCGCCTGTTGACCAGGCCTGGGTAACTATCAGGTCGAAAAGATACCTTGCCGAAAGTTTGCCTGTAACCTCGCCGTTTCTGGGGTTAATAAGGCTAAAGTCCTCGCCTTTGGACATTGCATTCATAAAGCTGTCTGAGACAGCAACCGAGACGTTAAAGTTGGTCAGGAAACCTTCTTTCTTCTTAGCTGTGATAAAGTCAAGTATATCTGGGTGGTCATACCGCAGAATTCCCATATTTGCACCGCGGCGCCTGCCGCCCTGTTTGATAACGTCGGTTGCAACATCAAACACCCGCATAAAAGATACTGGCCCTGAGGCGATGCCTTTAGTTGACCTTACGATATCGCCCTTGGGGCGTAAGCGCGAGAATGAGAAGCCTGTTCCTCCCCCTGTCTGGTGAATAATAGCCATATACTTTACTGCGTCGAAAATGGCTGGGATCGAATCTTCTACCGGTATAACGAAGCAGGCGGCCAGCTGCCCAAGAGAAGTGCCAGCATTCATCAATGTAGGGGAGTTAGGCAGGAACTCAAAATTCGCCATAAGATTAAAGAATTTTTCCTCTGTGGCTTTAAGGTTAGCTTTGCTGTTGTATAGTTGGTCAGGGGCGGCTATGGCCATTGCAACACGCCTGAACATCTGACCCGGTGTTTCAATTACCTCGCCCTTTTCGTCCTTAATAAGGTATCTTTGGCTTAAAACTTTCGCCGCATTTACGCTAACCTTTATATCGTTCAGTGGCACGCCTACGAATTGTCTTGCAGCTCTTACACTGGCTCTCATGTTGCGGTACAGTATGTAAGCCTTGGCAATCTCAGGAAGGTCTTTGTCAATTAGCACCCGCTCAACGATATCCTGTATTTGCTCAACGGTAGGTACCGGTATTTCCTCGGCTTTTTGTTGGAGTCTTTTTAAGACCTCATCTGCCAGGCTTGCGGCAAGCTTACCGTCTGCATGGCCGGTCGCATTTAATGCTTTGTGTATGGCCCCTGAGATTTTAGATATATCAAAGTCTACAATCCTGCCGTCTCGTTTGCGAACCTTTCTAATAAGGTGCTGTTCCATTTGCCCTCCTACGATACAAACAACACAGTGTGGCATATATCTGCTAAGCCGCATGGCGCGGCAGCCTTTATATTCCCATTATACTGTGTAAGTTAAAGAGGTGATACAAAAAAGGCCGGCCCTAGGATAGGGCCGGCCAACAGACCAACGGTATTATCAACGGCCTCTCGGTGGATTTGGGCGGCTTCTATACGGGATTGGGACATATTCAACTGATGGGCGCCTCTGTTGGGTTTGCGGATAAAGCTGCATCAGGTCATGAAATTCTTTGGGCAGTTTTTCGTTTACTGGAAGCCCGAACTCTTTGGCTTTGTCTACGCCGATTGGGTAATCGTGAGTCCAGCGACCCTCGCTTAGCGCTGTTGCTATCTCACGAGCTCTGTCCTCTGGCATCTTATCTTTTATAAGCTCGTAGACTACATCATGTACTTGTCCTATCGCTTTTTTAGCAACGTCGGCCAAAATGAGTGTCGAGTCATCTCTATTGGGATTTGGTACCTCGGCGGCTGCAATAACCGATGCCGCCGGGAACGACCCGGTTCTGGGGTCCCCGATTTGGGGGTCGACTGGCCCGAGGACCGCATTTTCATCCATCACTATCTCATCTGCCGCTAACGCAACAAGAGTTCCACCCGACATCGCATAGTGAGGGACAAACACCGTAACCTTTGCTGGATGTCTTTTGAGTGCAAATGCGATTTGCTCTGCTGCAAGTACAAGGCCACCCGGTGTATGAAGCACGATATCGATTGGCACTTTCGGGTCGGTCAGGCGGATTGCCCTCAAGATTTCTTCAGAGTCTTCGATATCGATATACCGGGCAAGCGGAATTCCCAGGAAGCTTAGAGCCTCCTGGCGATGAATCAAAGTAATCAGCCGCGTCTTTCTGCCTTCTTCAATCTTGTGCAAGAACTGGATTCTTCTTATATCGAGAATGCGCCTTTGGATTATCGGAAGAAGAAACGATATGATGAAGAGCAGCCATAATATATCTGTGATGCTAATAGGCATCTAACATACCATTCCTTTCGGTTTTACAACCTGTTATTATTCATTTTTGTTTCCACCGACCACTGCATTAAGCTCGGCCACGAGGTCGTTGGGATCAAGCCCGTGCAGCGCCGCACCTTGCTCGATATTCTCAAACTGCGATACAGCGCAACCAAAGCAAGCCAGACCATGCCTCAGGAAGACTTCGACGGTCTCTGGATACTGCTCAACACACTCGGCAATAGTCATATCTTTTGTTATTGCCATCTTTGTTGCCTCCTTAGTAAATTCCCAATAACGGCACAACTTTATACGCAAAGCCCGAAGTCCTTAGAAATGGCAGCCTCCACACTGGTTATGCGATTTGTGACATGCCAGACAGTTGCCAAGTCCGCCGGAGACATTTGCCAGACTCTTGTTGTATGCCTCGACCCTGCTGTGCTTAAATGATAGTTCTCTTTCGTCGAAGTGGCAGGTCCTGCAGATGCCATTGCTCGGCTTTTCCTTTGACATCTGCGCGATTTTATCTATATCTACAAGAGGCCCACAGGTGCTGCATTGCCAGCCGGCTTTGCTTTTTGAAATCGCCCCGCCGCAATTGCGGCAGGTCTTTTCATCTATGTTAACTTGTTTTCTGCATTTTGGACAGAAGAAAGCTCCTGAAATCTTAACTTTATCAGCTTTTGATTTACTAAGTATTGTGCCGTCGCTTAAGTGGCATACTGTGCACTTTTGGTCTGTCTTGATGCGCTGCTGCATCTCTTCCGGTGGGGTAGGGGCTCTATCTGGCGACATTAAGTTCTCGCCCTCTTTGTGGCAATCGCTGCAATTTTGCCCGCCAATCGCATCGTGCATCTTGACCATACCTGGCTTCTTGCTGTGGCATCTGCACCCCGGTATTCCGTACGGATTCTGATCGGCCTGTGCTTGGTTTGATGATGCGCCTCTTTCGGAAACGGTTGGTGATATATCAACCTGTTCAGTATCTGTGCCGGCAGGCAGATTTGAGGCGGCGTAGTAATATCCGCCGATTACTAAAACTACTATTGCGATAATAATTAAAACCACTATCCGCTTGTTCTTTAACAAATCCATGTTGCTCCTTTAAGAATCTAAACGTCTATTTCCGTTTCGTTGCTGACTTGGCTGTTTGAATCTGTAAGGCCATCTGCTGCAGGTATCCTTTTAAGGGTTAGTGCAGCCAGCGTAGTTGACTCAAGGACTGATACCATCTGCTCTTGCGCAAGCCGCCACACTTTATGTAGAGAACAGCTTTGCTTCCTTGAACAGGCGCTATCCCCGGTTAGACAATTGTTGAGGGCTATAGGTCCCTCAATCGCCTCGACAATGTGCTTAATGTTTATCTCGGACGGTTTTTTGGCAAGATAGATACCGCCTCCGTTTCCACGGGATGTATGGATCAGCCCTGAACTTTTTAGGTCCGGTATGATTTGGATGAGAAACTTTACTGGGATATCCTGCCGCACGGCAATTTCTTTTGACATAACGGGCTGTTGATTATAGTTAGTTGCTAAATCAACCATGGCGCGAATTGCATATTCTGCTTTTCTGGTAAGCCGCATACGGTGCCTCCTTGAGTTAACATTACCAAGTTGATTAACTTTATCATAATTCTATTAGGGTGGGCAAGTAAGGCTAAAGTTGGTTAAGAAGTCTTAACTAAGAAATCTTGATATACCAAAATGCTAATGCAGTACTCTAGTGCCGTAGCTTGCCAGTGCTTTTATACTGCAGACAAGAAATATTAACTGGCAAACTAATAGCTAAACTTAATTATATATCTGAGTTTAGCGCC
Source organism: Bacillota bacterium (assembly GCA_023511485.1). NCBI lineage: Bacteria > Bacillati > Bacillota > Bacillota bacterium. The sequence continues at coordinate 12,891 of JAIMBH010000013.1, forward strand.
TTGGGGCATTGGCGCGTCAAGACGCAATATATGTTATAATAAATCCCTATAATACTAAATTATCCGATAATCGCTTCTTATAGGAGGAACTATGAATATAAACCAGCTCAAGGCGTTCGTTAGCATAGTTGAAAAGGGAACTTTTTCGGCAGCCGCAAGGGGGCTAGGAATATCCCAGCCCGCCGTAAGCCTGCAAATACAGGCGTTAGAGGAGTTTCTTGGGGTTGATTTATTAGACCGCAGGACAAAGAAGGTCCAGCTTACCGAGGCTGGAAAGCTGTTTTACCCGACAGCCTTGCGAATTGTGGCTCAGGTTGATAGTGTCCAGCACCAGCTTGAAGAGCTTGGTGACCAAGTAAAAGGCAGACTTACAGTTGGCGGAAGCACCATCCCGGGCGAATATGTCCTGCCAAAGCTACTTGGGCGCTTTAAGAAAGAGTACCCGGATGTTTCTATCACGCTTAAGATTGCCGATACAGTCGAGATCACAGACCAGATTGTTTTAGGAGAACTTCAGATCGGTTTAATTGGGGCCAAACCTGCTGCAGGGCAGTTGAGTGCCCAACCCTTCTTAAATGACGAGCTGGTATTCATTGTTCCGATGGGGCACGAGTTTGCAGGCAAGAGGTCCATAAGCCTTGATGACCTACGTAAAGCGGATTTTATTATGAGAGAGCACGGCTCTGGCACACGCCAGACGATTGAAAGCCATCTTTTTAAGCAAGGCTTAACTCTTGAAGACCTAAATATTGTGATGGAGCTCGGGAGTACCGAGGCAGTAGTCAACGCCGTAAGTGCTGGTCTTGGTGTCTCATTTGTTTCCAAGTGGGCTGCCGAAAGGTCGCTGAAACTGGGCGAGATATCGACGGTAAAGCTATCTGGAGTTGCGCTGGTCAGGGACCTTTACCTAGTTGTAGGGAAACATGCTCCCACAAGGTCGATGCAGGCGTTTCTCTCTTTTGTAGAAGCGCTTGATGTTAACGAGATAAAACCGTAGTGTAAAGGGTCTGGGGACCAGGATTCAGGGTCTAGGGTTAAAGAGGCCAAAAGCCAAAAGGGAAGCATTGTCATTGACAAGCAAAGCTGAAATGAATTGTAGACGTTGCAATTTTAGTTTATGCTAATAAAGTAAATAATTTAAATACAAGCAGACTCCGACCCGACATCCCTAAGGCGTGGACTATGGGATCAGGGCGCCGGACTTGTTGACGACAAGACAACGGCCAGGGTTGAGCTGGAAACGGCTTTGCCTCCCGACTTTGGAAAGGAGCCTTGATTTTAGGCAGTGCCTTAGATTTAGATTTGGCACCGGTCTTTCCTTTGGGTGGCCGGTGTTTTTGTTCTTTAATAGATCAGCAATATAGGCTCTCCGAGCCGGTGCGCCTAAGGTATCGACTATGGCAGCCGGCCGATAGGGTTAGGATGGAAACGTTCTGGCCTCCCGTGTTTGGAAAGGAGAAGTAGTTGAAGAAGTTTGCCTTTTTATTTGTGATTGTTGCCTTGTTCTTGATTGCTTTTAGTATCACTGGATGCTCAGGACAACAGAAAGCCGCTACAAGTACGTCTAATGAAACCACTAAACCTACTAAGAAAGCGACTATCATTTTAGCCACTACGACCAGTACCAAAGATACCGGGCTTTTGGATGTACTCATTCCCGCTTTTGAGAAAAAGACCGGGTATACAGTGAAGACAGTGGCGGTTGGAACCGGTGAGGCTTTAAAGATGGGTGAGCGGGGCGACGCTGATGTGCTTCTTGTACATGCCCGCCAGTCTGAGGACGAGTTTATGGCTAAGGGCCTTGGTAAGGTAAGAGAGGACGTTATGCACAACGATTTTGTGCTGGTCGGCCCAAAGAATGACCCAGCCAGGACTAAAGATGCCATGAGCGCAGCCCAAGCTTTTAGATTTATCGCCTCTAAAAATGCAACTTTTGTTTCCCGTGGGGATGACTCGGGCACTCATAAAAAAGAGCTCAGTATCTGGGCAAAAGCCGGGGTGAAACCTGCTGGGAGTTGGTATATAAGCACCGGTCAGGGTATGGCAGCGACTATACGCATAGCGAATGAGAAACAGGGATATACGCTTTCTGATAGGGGCACCTACCTTGTCCAGAAAGGCAACATTGATCTTGCTATCGTACTCGAGAAGAAGGAAGACCTTCTTAATCCATACGGCGTCATAGCGGTCAATCCAGATAAGTTCCCAAAGGTTAATTACAAGGGGGCTATGGCGTTTGTAAACTACGTAACTTCTGATGAAGGACAGAAGATAATCGCGAATTTCGGCAAGGATAAGTATGGAGAGCCATTGTTTGTGCCAGACGCAAGGAAGTAGGTCTAGATTGAGGGTAAAATGCCGAAGCCTAGAAGTGCTAAAGTACTAAAGTACTATGCCTTTATTTCTTGGCCTTGGCACCTCGGAACATTGGCAAATCAAGACCTATAACTATGAACTTACCTTGAGGGTTGCATGGAGCTATTATTTGAAGGAATCAAGCAAGCATTGATATTGATATTTACGGGTGATCCCTTGGTGATTGAGGCGACGCTTCGTTCATTTGAAACATCGGGGAGCGCTGTTTTGATATCTTTGCTTCTGGGGTTGCCCCTTGGGCTATTGCTTGCACTTGCCAGATTTCCGGGGAGAAATTTAATTATTTCAATAGTAAACGCCGGTATGGGTCTGCCTCCGGTTGTTGTTGGACTCTTCGTTGCTATACTTCTTTGGCGCTCGGGAGTCTTAGGGTTTTTGGGCTTGATGTATACGGTGCCAGCTATGATAATTGCCCAGGTTATCATAGCTATGCCGCTGGTGGTCGGCCTTACTGTTTCCGCTGTTCAGCAGCTTAACCCAAAGCTTAAGCTCCAAGCACTTGCTCTTGGCGCGAGTAAAGTGCAGATGCTTATAACGCTGGTAAAAGAGGCCAGGCTGACTGCACTTGCTGCAGTAATCGCCGGCTTTGGCGCGATTATATCAGAGGTCGGAGCCGTTATTATGGTCGGCGGCAATATAAGCGGCCAGACGAGAGTTTTGACAACAGCAATCGTCGAGCTTGTCGGCAAGGGAGATTTCAGTCGTGCCCTTGCCCTAAGCTTTATTCTTCTTGCTATTACCTTTGCTGCAACTTATGCACTGACTCTTTATCAGCAAAAGGAGGCGGGAGTTTGGCGCCGTATCTCGTAGTCGAAAATCTTATTAAGCGGTACGGGCAAAAGCAGGTTTTAAACGTGAAACGGTTGGCCGTGGACCGAGGTGAGGTGCTTGCTGTAATCGGGCCAAACGGCTCGGGCAAAAGCACGCTCCTTCGCTTAATCGCGCATCTTGAAAAGCCGACCAGCGGAACCATCAATTTTGCTGGATTAGATGGTGCAAGAGACGAGCTTGCTATCCGCAGGCGACTCGCATTCGTGTTTCAAGAGCCGCTTCTATTTACGGGAACCGTTTTTGACAATATCTCTTATGGATTGAGGATGCGTAAAACCGCAAGAAGTGAGATAAGAAAAAGAGTTCAAGATGCAGCTGAGATGTTTGGAATTGCGCATCTATTAAATTGGCCTGCCAATCTTCTCTCGGGTGGTGAGGCACAAAGGACATCGCTTGCACGGGCATTTGTCCTTGAACCTGAGTTGCTGCTTCTTGATGAGCCGATGGCCTCGCTTGACCCGCCGACACGCGAGTCGCTAATCCGTGACCTCAGCGAAGTGCTTGGGAATAAGAAGACGACCGTGGTCTATGTAACGCATGAGCTTAACGAGGCCATGATGTTGGGCAAACGCTGTGCATATATCGATGAGGGGCAAGTTATGCAAATCGGGAGCCCGCGTGAGGTGATGGTTAACCCGATCAATAGGAGAGTGGCCGATTTTGTTGGCGTTGAGAATATTATCAAAGGAAGAATCGTTGGGCGAGAAAACGGTGTTGTTAGGGTAAAGGTAAACGGTTTAGAGATTGAAGCCCTCAGCAAAAGTATAACGGCCGATAAAGTTTGGGTGTTTATCCGGCCTGAAAATGTTACTATAACATTGTCAGATTCTGTTAACTCAACAAGTGCGCGGAATCGCTTTTCGGGAGCTGTAGTAAAGATTCTGGACTTAGGAGCACTCTGCCGTGTGGTCGTCGACTGTGGCTTTTTGCTGGCTGCGCTTGTAACTAAGCGAGCGGTAGAGGAAATGGGTCTTTATGTGGGGCAAAGGGTATGGTTACTGTTTAAAGCAACCGGAGTGCATATAACGTCGCGCGAAGGAGAACGTGCGCACTAGAAATAAAATGTCCGTAAATAAAGCTGAAATGATAGCAGTTGGTGAAACCAGGCAAACAAAAGATATGGGTGCGATTATACTTGCCGGAGGCAAAAGTAGCCGCATGGGTCGGGATAAGGTTGCAGTTCTGTTTCGGGGCGAGCCTCTCCTTATTAGGGTTATTCGCATACTCAAAGAAATGTTTGGCGAGGTAATTGTCGTTAAAAATCAGGATATACCTTTTGAGTTAGATGTGTCCAAAGTAGTCCAGGATGAGGTTCCTTATCAAGGCCCGCTTGGCGGTATAGCCGCCGGGCTTAAAGCGTCGTCTTATGAGACGAATCTTGTTGTTGCAGTTGACATGCCTCTTATAAGTCCTCAGGTCGTAGGTTATCTAGCAGGTCTAACCGGTGAGGCAGATGTTGTTGTTCCGAAGACTGGCGATGGCCTTGAGCCACTTTTCGCCTTTTACAGTAAACGCTGCCTGCCGGCTATTGAGAAAACCCTGAAGGACGGTGAGCGCAAAGTAATATCGTTCTTCCCGCATATTAAACTAAGGGTTGTAAACTACGCAGAGGTAAGCCATCTTGACGGGGCGGATAAGACTTTCGTAAACATCAATACCGAGCGCGAGCTAAAAAGAGTCGAGCACAACCTTGATGAGGATGAAGAAGGATGTTTTAAGGTTTTAGACCGTGAAACCGGTGACCCTCGCATGCCGGTTGAAAGGCCGGTGACAATATACCTCAACTCGGAAGAGCTTGTAACAGTGCAGACGAGTATGGAGCACTTAGACGAGCTTGCTTGCGGCTTTCTTGTTTCCGAAGGAATGCTTCAGGATAGAGGCGAGCTCGTTGATATCCGTGTCAATGAAGACCGTGGCGAAGTAAGGGTGCGAACTGCAAAACCTAAAGAGAATGCGGTGCAATCCATGGGGAAGCGTTTTGTAACGTCTGGCTGCGGTAAAGGTTTTTCTTTTGTAAGCCTTGGTGATGCTATGGGCATCGCAAGGCTTACCAGCGAATTTAGAGTTGCGGCTGAAGATATCCCGATTTTTATGAGAGAATTCCTGTTGAGTAGCCGCCGCCCTGGCATGCACTCTTCTGCTTTAGCAAGAGATGGCAAGATAAAGCTAATCCGTCAGGATATCGGTAGGCATAATACGGTTGATATGGTACTTGGAAGGCTCTTTCTAGATGGTATTCAGGAAAGGGATGTAATGCTCTTTACGACGGGGCGTATCTCTTACGAGATGGTGGTAAAGGCGGCCAAGGCAAGAATTCCGGTTCTGGTATCGCGCACAGCGGCAACTACGCTTGCTGTGGAACTTGCCAATAGGCTTGGAATCGAAATAATCGGATATGTGCGCGGGGAGAAAATGAAGGTGTATACCGGTGCAAGCAGGTTGTTGACCGAGGGGGAAGGGATAGTTTGATAAGCGTTGATGAGGCTCGTGAGATTATCCTAAGCAAAATAGACAGGCTCTCTACTGAGGAGGTGCCGATACTTGATTCGTTGGGCAGAGTCCTTGATGAGGATATCATCTCCGAGAGCAATATCCCACCGTTTGATAACTCGTCGATGGATGGCTATGCTGTGCGCTCGGAGGATACTGCAGGTGCATGGCCGGCTGGGCCGGTTGAGCTAAAGGTGCTTGGTAACCTTGCCGCGGGCTATGTGCCAGAGAGCTCCATTGGTAAAGGTGAGGCGATTCGCATTATGACTGGTGCTCAGATGCCAGAAGGGGCTGATGCAGTGGTTATGGTTGAAAATACCGAAAAAACCAACGGCGGTGTTTTGATATTTACCCCGGTGAAGCCGGGCGAGAACGTGCGCTTTGCAGGTGAAGATATCCGGGTCGGAGAAGTCGCTTTAAGACGGGGCAAAAAAATAACCCCCGGCGATATCGGTATGATAGCTAGCGTAGGCAAGGCAAGGGTAAAAGTCGTAAAACGGCCAAAAGTCGCGATAATCACAACGGGAGATGAGCTTATCAATATCGACGAACCGTTGGCGCCGGGAAAGATAAGAAACAGTAATGCTTACTCAATTGCTGCCCAGGTAATCGATACGGGTTGTATCCCTTTGATGATTGGTATTGTAAGAGATGCGAAGGAGGATCTCATGGCAAAAGTCAGGCAAGCTATAGAGGAAAGCGCCGATATGATTATCACGACCGGCGGTGTTTCAGTTGGCGATTACGACTTTGTAAAAGATATCATAAAACAGGCGGGCGAGGTAGTCTTCTGGCAGGTTGATATGAAGCCAGGGAAACAGCTTGCATTTGGCATCATAAAAGAAATACCGGTTATCAGTCTTCCAGGTCATCCAACGTCCTCAATGGTAAGCTTTGAGCAGTTCGCTCGCCCGGCGCTGCTTAAAATGAGTGGGCGAACCGATATCGCACGCATGACGGTTGAAGCGGTCTTCCAGGGTCCTCCGTTCGTAAACAAGACTGGGCGCCGCAACATGCTTCGAGCTGTTGTAACTAAGGAAGACGGCGTATTTAAAGCAAGGCTAAGCGGCTTATTGCAATCAGATGGTTTAAAGGCAATGGCGCTTGCAAATGGCTTAATGGTCATGCCGGAAGATGTTGAGGAGATAAAAGCCGGAGATAAAGTTACCGTGCAGTTGTTTGAGCCTATTACGGGATAGCCGGAAATATCAAATTAAATGTTGACCGATAAAATCTAGAAACATTGATGTACCAAAGTGCTAATGCCCGTGCTCTAGTGCTGTAGTTTGCTAGTGTGGTAGATAAGAAATATTAACTGGCAATTGGTAACTGGTGGACTAAGTAGCCTTACTTGAACTTAGTACTTTGGAGCATTAGCACATCAAGATGTGACATGGAGGTCTATATGAGCAAACTAACCGAAGACATTTTGAAGAAAATAGAAGAGGCATCTAAAGATAAGCGGTTATCTTGCACTGCTGCGCGAAAAGTTGGAGAGGAGTTGGGTATCCCGCTTCGCCAGGTTGGTGAAGCCTGTGATGAGCTTGGGATAAAGATCTTTGCCTGCGAGCTGGGATGTTTTAAATGATACCGGTTGTCTCGGTAGTTGGAAAATCAAACGCGGGCAAGACCACTTTTCTCGAGAAGCTTATTGCTGAGCTAAAGGCAAGGGGCTACCGTGTCGCTACCATCAAGCACAACGTACACGATTTTGAAATAGACCATCCAGGAAAAGACACGTACCGTCATGCAAAAGCCGGAGCAGATACGGTAATCATCGCTACGGCACACAAGATGGCGATGATAAAGAAGCTAGATAAAGAACTGCCGATTCAACACATTGTCGAATTGGCAGGTGCGGGGCATGACCTTATCATCACCGAAGGATATAAGCGGGGGCCGTTTCCAAAAATAGAGGTCTCACGAAAAGAAGTCTCCAGTGAGCTTATCTGCTCTGAGGATGAGTTAATCGCACTTGTCACAGACCACCCGTTTCCGATAGACATCCCGCATTTTGGCTTAGATGATGCAGGAGGCTTGGCAAACTTTTTGGAGAAGAGGTTCTTGCGACAGAGCCGGTGAGAGGGGCAAACATGGACGAGCTTATCGATAAGCATAACCGCAGGACAGATTACTTGCGAATATCCGTAACGGACCGGTGCAACCTGCGCTGCTATTACTGCATGCCAAAGGAAGGCATACATCAAAGACCACACTGTGATATCTTAAGCTATGAGGAGATCAAAAGATTTGCCGTAGCCGCTGTATCCGCCGGTATGTCAAAAATAAGGCTGACTGGAGGCGAGCCTCTTGTAAGGAAAGACGTGGTCAAGTTAGTCGAGATGCTTGCCGCCATCCCAAACCTAAAAGATATCTCACTTACGACAAACGGTGTGCTCTTGCCCCGGTTCGGTGCCGATTTAAAGCGGGCGGGTTTGCAAAGGGTAAATATAAGCCTCGACAGCCTGGACCCTAAGGTCTACCGCAAGGTTACTCGGGTCGGAAATATCGAAGATGCGCTTGCCGGGCTCAATAGCGCTCTTGAACTTGGGTTTGACCCGGTTAAGATAAACGTTGTTCTTATGCGCGGCATAAACGATGAACCCAAAGACTTTGTTAGGCTTATCTATGATTATCCGGTCCATGTCAGGTTTATTGAGCTTATGCCAGTCAGCATGCAAGATCCTGGGCTTTACGTCTCAATCGATGAGCTTAAGGTTAGGCTTGCGCGCTACGGTTTATTTGAAACGATTGGAGGGCCGATAGGGAGCGGCCCGGCTAACTACGTTACATTTCAGGGTGCGCTTGGCACTATCGGGTTTATCAGTCCGATCAGCAACCATTTCTGTGCAAGCTGCAATAGGCTTCGTCTCACACCAGATGGCAAACTTAGAACATGTCTCTTCTCGGATGAAGAATTTGACATAAAGCCCGTCCTTCGCGATAACTTTAGCAAGGAGGAAATTGCTTCGTTTATCCGAGGCGTTCTTGAAAGCAAGCCGGAGAAACACGATATCGCAGAGCGGATTAAGACGAACAGGCTTATGTACCAGATAGGGGGGTAAGATGGCAGATCGCTGGAGAATTGCAGAAGAAGAATTGAAAGCAATGACGCATTTTAACAAAGAGGGCCGGGCGCAGATGGTTGATGTAAGCAACAAATCTATCACGGCAAGAACGGCGGTGGCGCGAGGTGTGGTTAAGATGAGACCTGAGACGCTTAAGCTAATAAAAGATGGTGCGATCAAAAAAGGCGATGTGCTGGCTGTCGCGCAGGTTGCCGGCATTATGGGCGCAAAAAAAACGCCCGATCTTATCCCGATGTGTCACCCCTTACAGATAACTGGCGTTGATATCAACTTCTCACCGCTCTCTGATACCGAGCTAGGCATAATGGCGATAGCAAAGACTATGGATAGAACAGGCGTTGAGATGGAGGCTCTAACTGCTGTCTCCATCGCCGCCCTTACTGTTTATGATATGTGCAAATCGGTCGATAGGACAATGGAGATTGGCGATATAGAGCTAGTTGAAAAAACGGGCGGAAAGAGTGGGGATTGGAGAAGAGATTTTTAGATGGAATCTAATTAAGGCAGGGCTAAAGTCCTGCGCTACACTTATTTGATTCGGGCTAAATCCTGCACTACAAGCTAGATGCTAGCAGCTGTATTGAGGTGGCATAAATTGAGAGATGGTAAAGCAAAAATCGTATCGGTAAATATAAATCCCAAAAAGGGTGTGAGAAAAATGCCGGTTGCGCACGCCAAGGTCGTTGCCGATTATGGGCTTGATGGTGATGCGCATGCTAAGAATTGGCACAGACAAGTTAGCCTTCTTGCGAAGGAGAGCATAGATAAGATGGTCGCTATGGGTCTGGATGTCGGTCCCGGCGATTTTGCAGAGAATCTTACAACACAAGGCGTTGACCTTCTTACGCTTCCGATTGGGACAAGGGTTAAGATAGGCTCAGACATTGTTTTAGAAGTAACGCAGATAGGAAAAGAATGCCACACTAAATGTGCAATTTACCGGCAGGCTGGGGATTGCGTGATGCCAAAAGAAGGCATCTTTGCCAGGGTAGTCCGGGGCGGGCAGGTAAGTGTGGGCGATGATTTAATTATCGAGGGTGAAAAATGAAACTGCAAGGTGTAAAAGTTGCTGTACTGACTATTAGTGATAAAGGCTCGCGTGGAGAGCGTGAGGATACAAGCGGCCCGGCAATCAGGGAAATCGTCGAGGCGGAGGGAGCCAGTGTGGTTTCCTACGAGGTCATACCTGATGAGCAGTATGAGATCGAGGAGCGAATGGTGCACCTCGCCGATTTTGAAGATGTCGATTTGATTTTAACTACCGGCGGAACAGGTTTTTCCTCCAGGGATGTAACACCTGAAGCGACCTTAGCAGTTATCGAGCGGCTTGCTCCGGGGTTTGCTGAGGCTATCCGGCATGAGAGCCTCAAAATAACACCCCATGCGATGCTCTCAAGAGCGGTTAGCGGTATAAGGGGCCAGACCATCATAATAAACCTTCCCGGAAGCCAAAAAGCAGTGCGCGAATCGCTTTCTGTTATTATGCCTGCGCTGCCACATGGTATCCAAATTCTTAAGGGCCAAACTGGTGAGTGTGCCACAAATAAGCATGTCAAGTAAGCTATTGGGTGTTAAACCTTGAAATTTTAGCCAATTTACGCTAAAAATCCTGCTAGAAACCTCCGATACAGGATTTACTAAGTTATTGCGCAAAACATACCGAAACAATATAATGTTCAGGCAGGTTTGGAAACTTAAACCTGACCAATAAATAGAGTCAGACAAACTAGGCTTTAAAGGTTGATGTTGATGAAGTTAATTGTGACGGAAAAAAATATCGCGGCTGAGAGAATTTCAAAGATACTGGCAAACGGAAAGGTCAAAACGGAGAAGAGCTATACAATCCCGGTTTATAAGTTTGCGGAAAACGGCTCAGAGACGGCAGTAATTGGACTTAAAGGTCATATCCTTAAGGTTGATTTTCCTGAGGAGTACAGCAATTGGCAGAAGGTATCCCCTGAGTCGCTTATCAACGCAGAGATTATCAAGGTTCCAACGCAGAAGCAGATTATAAAAGCTCTGCAGAAGCTGGCTAAAGGCGCCGACAAAGTTGTAATTGCAACCGACTTTGACCGGGAAGGTGAGCTTATTGGCTGCGATGCGGTCAACTTAATAAAAGAAGTAAACCCGGAGGTAGATGTAAAACGAGCACGGTTCTCGGCTATTACCAAACCGGAAATCGAGCGCGCATTTACCCATACCGAGAATCTATATATAGACCTTGCACACGCTGGTGAGGCCCGCCAGGATATTGACTTGATCTGGGGGGCGACTCTTACCCGGTTTATTTCGCTTGCCTCAAAAAGGCTCGGGTTCCAATTCCTATCGGTTGGTCGTGTCCAGAGCCCGACGCTTGCGCTTATTGTGCAGAGGGAAAAAGAGCGTGAGGCCTTTGTTGTTGAGCCTTACTGGCAAATAAAGGCGACCTTTGAGCATGGTAAGCAGAAGATTATCGCAAGTCACAAAACCGAGAAGTTCTTTGATAGAAAAGAAGCAGATAAAGTTATCGAGAATATAAAAGGGGCTGCTAGCGGAAAGGTTGTTTCCGTGACTAAATCGCAAAGAGAGATCGCGCCGCCGGCTCCATTTAATACAACCGCATTCTTAAGTGCTGCGGCAAACCTTGGAATATCTACAGCAAATGCGATGCGGATTGCCGAGTCCCTTTATATGAAGGGCTACATAAGCTATCCCAGGGTGGATAACACCGTGTATCCGCCATCGCTTAACTTGCGTGAAATACTTGAGATACTTATGTCAAGCCCAGAGCTTGGCATGCTTGCAACCGAGCTATTGAAGCAAAAAGACTTAAAACCCACGCGTGGCAAGAAGTTTGCAACGGACCATCCGCCGATTCACCCGACCGGTGTGCCAAAAAAAGACGAGCTTGAGCCGGTCGAATGGAAAGTCTACGAGCTGGTTGTGCGGAGGTTCTACGCAACACTTGCTCCCGTTTCTATATCTGAGAGCATGCGCATAGATATCGATACCAATGGCGAACCATTCTTTGCAAGGGGAAGCCGGGTTGTTAGTGAAGGCTGGCTTAAATACTACCACTACAACCGAAAGAAAGATGAGGAGCTCCCGGCAGTAACTGAGGGGGATACGCTTGCCCTTGTCGAAACAAACATCGAGGATAAAGAAACGCAGCCTCCCGCAAGGTATAGCCAGGGTAAGCTCATCCAGAAGATGGAGGAGCTCGGTCTTGGCACCAAAGCGACAAGGCACGAGATTATAAAAAGCCTCTACGACAGGGGATATATCCACGGCGACCCTATCCAGCCGACCGAAACCGGTATGGCAGTTGCCACATCGCTGCTTAAGTATGCCGAGCGTATAGCGACACCTGAGATGACGGCGGAGCTGGAGAAGGATATGGATGCTATTGCAGAGGGTGTGACAAGTCACAGTGCTGTTGTTGGACGGTCAAGGCAGATGTTGGCCGACATCATGCAGGCGCTAAATGAGAAGAAGGAAGAGCTTGGCGAGGAGATAAGAGCGGGAATCCGCACAGATAAAATTGTTGGTAAATGCTTGAAGTGCGGCTCGGATTTGAAGATTATCAGGGCTAAGAAGAGCCGTAAGAGATTCGTGGGCTGCACCAACTATCCGGAATGCAACACGTCCTATCCTCTGCCTCAATACGGTGAGATAATCGCGCTTGGCGAGACATGCGACGCTTGCGGAAGCCCTAAGGTAAAGGTCCTTGCCGGCAAGGGAAGACCCTGGATACTTTGCATCAACCCCCAGTGCCCGACCAAGGAGAAAAAAGATGCCCCTGCAGCTAAAGAAGTAGAAGCTGACAGACAGATGACCAGGGAGGAAAAAGTGGCGGCGGTGGCAGACTAACCCGGTGTTTGTATTCCTCTCCCCTAAGGAAGAGGCGAGGTGAGGGGATGGAGTACCTTACCACTTGCTTTCGCTGGTTGTAAACTGAATCCTGAACACTGAACAAAACCGGAGGTCTTTATTCATGCCAAAAATATCGATCATAGGAGCAGGAAACGTCGGCGCCACATGCGCATATACTCTTCTTAAGAACAACGTTGCTGACATCGCTTTGATAGACATCGTCGAGGGACTTGCAAAGGGCAAATCACTTGATATGATGCAGGCGGGAGCAATTGAGGGTTATTACAGGGAGATCATCGGTGGTACTGAATACAGCCTGGCCGAAGGCTCAGATATCGTTATAATCACCGCTGGTCTTGCAAGGCAGCCAGGCATGAGCAGGAGCGACCTTCTAGGCAAGAATGCCGAAATTTTAAGATCTGTTCTTACAAACGTCATGCAGGTCGCCCCAAATGCTATCATTCTGGTCGTTACCAATCCCGCTGATGCCATGACTCAGCTTGCGCATATAGTTACTGGCTATGACCCAAGTCGAGTTCTGGGCATGAGCGGTGTGCTTGATTCCGCTCGTTTCAAATATTTTATCTCGCGGGAACTCGAAGCCCCGATGGCAAATATCGAAGGAATGGTGATCGGTGCGCATGGCGATTCAATGGTTCCGGTTGTAAGCCAGGCAAGGGTAGAGGGGACCCCCTTAGCCGACCTCTTGAGTCGGGAAAAGATAGATGAGATTATTAATAAAACTAAGTTCGGCGGGGCCGAGATAGTATCTTACTTGAAAACCGGAAGTGCGTTTTACGCTCCGGGTGCAGCAGCCGCCTACATGGCTACTGCTATAGTAGATGACACCGGCGAGGTCATGCCCTGCTCAGTTATGGCGCAGGGCCAGTATGGAGTAAAAGGAATATACATCGGGCTACCTGTAAGGCTTGGCCAAGGCGGCGTTGAAGAAATCATTGAGATACCGCTTTTAGACAACGAGATAAAGGCGTTCAATGATTCGGTTGCCGCGGCAAAAAGCCTTCTTGCCGAGCTATCTGAGCTTATCGTGGACCCAACCGATGCTGATAAATATTCTTTATAATTTGGGGGGTTTATCTTGCGAGAGGTCTTCGCTTCGGAGATCACACAAGTTATAAAAGACCTTTGTCTAAGGGCAAATACCGTACTTCGCCCAGATGTGCTTGAGGCTATAAAGACTAGCCTTGGTATTGAGGTATCGCCAACCGGCAAAGAAGTTATCGAGCAAATAGTCAAAAACGCCGGTCTTGCCAAAAGCGAGCAGCTCCCGATTTGTCAAGATACCGGCTATGTCGGTATTTTTATCGAGCTTGGACAGGATGTATTGATTAAAGGGGATTTAACCGCAGCGGTAAACGAGGGCGTAAGGGAGGCCTATAACGAAGGATATCTGAGAAAATCAATCGTTGCCAAGCCGGTTTACGAGCGAAAAAACACTGGGGATAACATACCGGCGTTTATTAACGCAGATATAGTAGCGGGTGACAAGATAAAGATAATCGTTATGCCAAAAGGCGGCGGCACTGAGAATGCATCGCAGCTTCGCATGCTTGCGGTATCTGGCGGAGTCGATGCAGTTAAAGATTTTGTTCTGCAGGCGGCAGAGGGAGCCGCAAAGTCATGTCCACCTGTAATCATCGGCATTGGTATAGGCGGCAGTTTTGACAAAGTCGGGCTTCTTGCAAAAAAGGCTCTGCTTAGACCGCTAGCCGATAAGAATGCAGACCCTGATCTTGCAGCGCTTGAAGAAGAGATTCTTGTAGAGGTAAACAAACTTGGCATTGGCCCAGCTGGCCTTGGCGGAAGGGTTACCGCCCTTGGGGTGAAAATCGAAACGATGCCGACCCACATCGCCTGCCTTCCAGTTGCTGTGGCATTCAACTGCCATGCTGCCCGCCAAGCAGAAGCAATTATTTAGGTCTCGGTTACCGAAACTTAAATAATTGCTTTGTCTGGATGTCTTGATGTACCAAAGTGCCAATGCTTTTATTTTAGTGCTGCAGTTCGCCAGTTGGAACATCGGCACTTCCAGGCCAGAAAGCAGCCCTTAAGGGCTGCGCTATTATAGATGGTAGATGAAAATTATGCATTATAGTATCCGCACACCGCTGGACGACAACACAGTATCAAAACTTAGAGCTGGCGATACGGTTGATATATCCGGCATAATCTATACTGCTCGCGATCAGGCGCATGCGATACTGGTCAGACTAATTGAGAGGGGTTTGCCGCTCCCGTTTGGCCTCAGAGGACAGGTAATATTTTATGCTGGCCCCACACCGAATCCACCTGGCAGGCCAATCGGCTCAATTGGTCCCACGACCAGCGCGCGCATGGATATTTATACACCGATTCTTCTTGAGTACGGACTCAAAGGCATGATTGGAAAAGGTCCGCGCTCAGCTGAGGTTAAAGCCGCCCTTGCCAAACACAATGCAGTCTATTTTGCCACGACTGGTGGGGTTGCCGCATTCCTCTCATCTTTTGTTAAAAAAGCAGAGCTAGTGGCTTATCCGGAACTCGGTCCCGAGGCGATATACAGGCTGGAGGTTGAGCACTTTCCAGCAATTGTTGCCATTGATGCCTGGGGCGGCGACCTATACGAGAAAAATAGAGAGCTCTACAGGGAAGCATAGGTGTCAATTCTATGTTGGTGAAGTTGGCAAAAGTATTTGGAGTGTTATTCTTAATTTTAGTTCTCATGCTTGGGATTCTCTATATTCTTGCACCTTATCTCATCAAAAGCAGGATGGCGCGAAGTGAGGTAAAGGCAGAGCCGGGCAAATATGAGGGTCTTAACGCTCTTCCTGAAAATGGCAAGGTTCTCTTTGTGACCGCACACCCTGACGATCTTGAATTTATGGCCGGCGGTACGATTCCTAAGCTGCTTGAGCGGGGAAACGACGTTTATCTTGCAATTCTTACAAATGGTGGAAAACAAAGCTACATGCCTGCTTTTTACTCCAAGCGTATCATCAAGACAAGACACGATGAGCAGCTTATCATCGCAAGGGCCGAAGGTTTAAAACATGTATTTTTCTTCAATTACGCTGATGGAAGTTTGAGGTATTCGGATGAAGCGCTTAAGAAGGTAGAAAAAATAGCAAAGCAGGTCGATGTCGATTGTATCTTTACGTTTGCACCAGGAAGTCCGGATGCCTGGAGTGGTCTGCGCCGGGCGGTCTCAAGAAACAACAAAGTGTATGGCGGTGATGGCCAGGCAGTACAGGCCGGTTTGGAAATGGATGGAGACCATTCTGCGGCAGGTCAAATTGGCACTGAAGTTGCAAAGAGAAATAGCTCTATCAAGTCACTCTATTATTTCAGGGCCGCAAACCCAAATCTAATCGTCGACACGAGCGACACATTTGACAAAAAAATCGACCTTCTCTTTATGTTTACTGAGTTTAAGTATAAAAAGCGCATGATGCGCGCCATGCATGAGGCCTGGGATGGAATGACTGGAAAGCGAATCGGCGTAAAATATGCCGAAGCATTCCGAAAGGTAAACCCAAGAGAGGCTAAACCTGAAGTCAAAGGGACCGGAGCTGCTAGGGAGATAACCAGATGAAAAAAGGGCTCTTTATCACATTTGAGGGAATCGAGGGTAGCGGCAAAAGCACCCAGATAGTTCTCCTAGCAGATTACCTCAAAGCGAAAGGCTATAATGTAGTCACAACACGCGAGCCAGGCGGAACGCTGATCGGTGCAGCCATTAGAAAAATCCTTCTTGATCCTGAATTAACTTTGATGGATTACCACACTGAGGTTTTGCTTTATGCTGCTGATCGGGCTCAGCATGTTGCGGAGGTAATAAAACCCGCTTTAGACAAGGGAGAAATAGTGATTAGCGACCGGTATCTTGACTCATCGATAGCTTATCAACACTACGGCCGGGCCCTTCCCCTGGATTTTATATTAGATATCAACAAACGCGCCACCCAGGGTCTCAAACCTGACCTGACGATACTTCTGGCTGTTCCCGTATCGCTAGGTCTTAAGAGGGCAACCAAACTAGAAGCCGACCGCATTGAACAAGAATCAATCGAGTTCCACAACCGCGTCGAAGCGGGCTTCCTGCAGCTGGCCAAGCATGACCCAGGCCGCTGGCATATAATTGATGGTAGTATGAGTGTTCATGAGGTGCATGAAGAAGTTGTCCGGGTAGTAGAGGCAGTAATTAAAGCGCAGGGCTTTAGCCCTGTCTAGCAGCCTAAAGGAGCTTACTTCGGGCAGGGTCAAAGGAGCTGTAGTTTGGCATGAGTTCTGGTGATAGCATGAGTAAAAACACTCTCTGGACAGATATTATCGGCCAGAAAGGTGCAGTAGACAAAATACTGGGCTCACTCGATTCCGGTGAGGCTGTTCATGCCTGGCTCTTTACGGGGCCGCGAGGCGTCGGCAAGTGGACCACCGCTAAAATAATGGCGGCTGCTTTAAACTGTGAAGACAACGGATGTGGTACGTGTCTATCCTGCAGCAAAGTATTGCGTGAGATACACCCCGATATTTTTCTTGTTGAGCCTGAAGGCAATTTTATACTCATCGAACAGATAAGACGACTTCTGCAATCCATTTCGCTTAAAAACTATGAGGGCAAGACCAAAGTTATTATTATCGACGAGGCAGATAAGTTAACTACTGAGGCGGCCAATACCTTACTAAAGACCTTAGAAGAACCTCCGCAAAATCTGGTCTTTATTCTCATCTCATCCAACATAGATGCACTTCTTCCGACCATAATATCTCGCTGCCGGCTGGTGCAGTTCAGGCCACTTCCTGTTAGTGAGATGATATCTTTTCTAGTTGAGCGGTATAACTTAAGCTATGAAGAAGCGGCTCTTGCAACCAGATTAAGCGGCAGTATTTTGGGAAATGCGATATCGTTTGCAATCTCCCCTGTAAAGAAGGAGCGGCGCAAGAAGGTCTTGCGGATAGTCCAGGACATCGACCGGTTTGACCTTGCTGGACTTACCTTTGTTGCCGAGGAGCTTCTAGGCGAAGTTAAAAGGCCGCTTAATGAGTTGAAGGAAAAGCATAAAAAAGAAATCTCGGAGCTCAAATCCCAGTTTAACTTAGGCAATATACCACCGCAGATCAAGAAACGAATCGAACAGCGCCAGAAGAGAGAACTTAGCTATGAGGAACACCAAGGATTTGAGGAAATCCTGGGCATCATGGTATCGTGGTTTCGCGACATTATCTTACTTAAAGAGACGGGCAGAGAAGACCTGTTGCTAAATAAGGATTATATCCTGGCGGTAAAGGAGACCGTCGAGCTTCTGACCAGCCAGGATATATATAGGTGTCTGCAAATAATAGAAGAAACTAAGCAATATTTGCGATTTAATGTTAATATGCAATTAGCATTCGAAACAATGTTATTTAAGATACATGATGTAATTAAAGTGCAAAATTCCCACTTTATCTAAATGTCCCTTCTTTAGAGGGGCCAGGGTGGGTGAAAAACCGGAGGTTTTCTTATAAATGCCGATAGTTGTTGGAGTTGTGTTTAAAAAGGCCGGTAAAGTTTATTACTTTGACCCAGATGGGATAGATCTAAAAAGTGGCGACAAAGTTATAGTCAAAACAGCTCGGGGGTTGGAATTTGGCGAGATAGTTGCCTCACCAATGGAAGTCCCGGAGGAGGAGGTTACAGCACCGCTGAAAAAGGTGCTACGGATAGCCTCCGATGAAGACAAAAATCAGCTTTTGCAAAACAAAGATAAGGAGAAAGAAGCCTACAAGATCTGCGAAGAGAAAATAGTAAAACACGGGCTTCCAATGAAATTAATCGATGTTGAGTATGTTTTCGATAGAAGTAAGGTAATATTTTACTTTACCGCAGATGGGCGCGTCGATTTTAGAGAACTGGTAAAAGACCTTGCCTCAGTATTTAGGACAAGAATCGAGCTTCGCCAAATTGGTGTTCGTGACGAAGCGAAGATGGTCGGTGGCCTTGGTCCCTGCGGTCAGAGACTTTGCTGCACCGTATTTCTGGGCGATTTTGAGCCAGTATCCATTCGTATGGCTAAGGAGCAGGACCTGCCGCTTAACCCACTTAAGATATCGGGTATCTGCGGAAGACTAATGTGCTGCTTAAAATATGAATATGAGGTTTATCAGGATTTTAAGAAGCGTGCTCCCAAAAGAGGCACTAAGGTTACGACCGAATTTGGAATTGCAAGAATCGTTGAGTTCAACGTCCCGAAAGAAACTGTTATCTGTGAGCTTGAATCAGGCCAGCGCATCGAGATGCCGCTTGTCCAGGCTCTTAGCTGTAACTGCCAGGCGCCATGTGAGCCGGAAGAGTGCTGTGGCAACGGTCATGGTCCGAAAAACGGCACCAAACCGGAGATAGAAGAGATCGACGAGGATGCCGACTTCTTACCAGATATAGATGAATAGTTATTTTGTACAGCAAGCCCTTTAAGCTTTGCAGCCCTTCACAAAACGCCAGAATTTTGGTATTAATATAAGGTCATTATATAGATTGCCACTGTAGCTCAGCAGGCAGAGCAGCTCACTCGTAATGAGCAGGTCAGCGGTTCGAATCCGCTCAGTGGCTCACAACTATAAAAGAGCGGTCTAGACCGCTCTTTTATAGTTGCGAGCAAATGGGCGCCATCTGCCACCCAGAGATTTTTACCCCAGATTTAATTCAGCAACCAAGATAAAAAGAACCCCTTGCCGAGGCCCTTTTTATCTTCCTATTAATAGCAGACCACACTAGTTTTTTGCCTCAAATTGCCAGTAACCTAGCCTCAGTCTTCTTGAGCCGTTATACTCGGTGATGCTTATGGTTGAATCAGCTGAGATTTCCAACGGCATCAGGTGCTCGATGATTTTTAGTAAATCTTTCTGGCTGGGTAACTCTACCTTTTTTGCCTGGTAGTCGAACTTACAGTTCTCAATACCAAGCCCAGAGAGCATTTTCTCAACGCTTAGTACGCTCCAGGGGTTAGCCTTTCTTACACTCAAGCCTACTCCGCGTAAGACCCTTTCAAAAATAGCTTCCCTTGCCATCTTAAATCTCACCCCCGTAATGTCTTTAGAGTAAATTGCTTTTTCCGTAATTCTATTATCGTTAGTAAACTTTAAATAGTTAATAAAAACCTGGTAGGTGTACTAATTTAGCGGTAAATGGGTTTATATAAAAGGTGAATGGTATATAAAAACGTCTGTACCGTACACCTTACCGTTTATCTTTGGGTTAGCGATTCAGGGCATTAAAAACTTTTTGAGTAGCTTACCCGTATATAAGCATGCTAAAAAGAGAGGTAAAAGTCGGTACCAGCTAAACCGTGTGAAATGCAAGCGATATATCACCCAAAAGAATGAGAAAAAATTCACATAACTTACGCTAATATTGTTAATATATCCTGTCGAATGGGTATAAACACTTACTGGGGAACTAAGCGTTAATCTCATCACGCCAAAAAGGGATGAGATATGGGGCAAAATCAATATTTGATTTTGTAAACAGTGGGAGGAAAGTCTTTAAGAAAAGGGGTACAGAGTGAATGCTAAGCTTACGAGAAGGGACTTCCTAAAAACAACGGGCGTAGTTTCAGCTGCTCTTCTTCTTGATCTGGGTTTTGATCTTACAGATGTTGAGGCAGCTACAGAAGAGCTAAAGATCAAGTACGCAAAAGAAACACCTACGATTTGTCCCTACTGCGGTGCCGGCTGCGGAATTGTTGTTCATACGCAGAATGGCAAAGTTATCAATACGCAGGGAGACGCCAACAACCCAATCAACCAAGGCTCGCTATGCAGCAAGGGGTCCTCTCTTTTCCAAGTGGCTATCAATAAGCGGCGAATGACAAAGCCGCTTTACCGCGCTTCGGGCAGCGACAGATGGGAAGAGAAAGACTGGGAATGGGTTCTTGATCGAATTGCCCAGAATGTAAAGAAGACAAGAGATGCGAGCTTTATCGCCCAGGAGAATGGGATCACAGTAAACCGTACTGATTCCATTGCTTCTATAGGTGGTGCAGCGCTCGACAACGAGGAATGTTATCTTCTCACAAAACTGATGCGTGGACTCGGTGTTACGTTTCTTGAACACCAGGCTCGCATATGACATTCGGCCACGGTGGCCGGTCTTGGCCCCTCGTTTGGCCGTGGTGCAATGACAAATCACTGGATTGATCTAAAAAATACCGACTGTGCTTTAATAATTGGCAGCAATGCTGCAGAAAACCATCCGATGTCATTTAAGTGGCTGACGAAGGCAAGGGAGGAACGTGGTGCAAAAATAATCAGCGTCGACCCGCGTTTTACCAGAACGGCATCTAAGTCTGATTACTATGTATCAATTCGCCCTGGTACCGATATCGCTTTTATTGGTGGATTGATCAATTATATCCTGGAGAACAATCTTTACTGGAAAGACTATGTCGTTAACTATACAAATGCAGCCCTTATTGTAAATGATGGTTATACTTTTAACGACGGGCTCTTTAGTGGTTATGACGCGACAAATAAGAAATATGCCGTAGATACCTGGACTACCAAAAACGATCCCGATGGCAAGCCGCTAAAAGACACAACGCTACAGCACTCACGAACCGTCTTCCAGCTACTTAAAAAGCATTACTCGCGCTATGATGTTGATACCGTCTCAAAAATAACCGGTGCGCCAAAGGATTCTTTTATTAAAGCAGCCAAAGCTTTTGCGGCAACTGGAAGGCCGGATAAATCGGGGACAGTACTCTATGCCATGGGTATTACCCAGCACACGGTTGGCTCCCAAAATGTCCGGGCACTCTCTATCCTGCAACTGCTTCTTGGAAATATAGGTTTGCCAGGTGGTGGAATAAACGCTCTTCGCGGCGAGTCTAATGTCCAGGGATCGACAGATATAGGCCTTCTAAGTCATCTGCTGACAGGATATCTTAACGCTCCTACCAATGAACCAGCTTATGCCAATCTAGCAGCCTATCTCGCAAAAGAGACTCCTAAAACCGGATACTGGTCGAACAAGCCCAAGTTCATGGTTAGCCTTCTCAAGGCATGGTGGGGAGATAATGCAACGGCAGCAAATGAGTTTGCTTACCAATATCTGCCAAAACGTGATGCTAAAACAAACTACACGCACATCGGCGTGTTTGAGGCACTATATGAGGGAAAAATCAAAGGCATGTTTTCTTTTGGTATGAATCCGGTAGTTGGTGGCCCAAATGCTAACAAGGAAGCTAAAGCTTTAGAGAAGCTTGACTGGCTAGTTGTAGCTGACCTCTGGGAGACGGAGACTGCTGTGTTCTGGAAGCGTCCTGGTGCAGACCCAAGTAAAATCAACACGGAAGTATTCTTTCTGCCGGCAGCCTCTTCGATTGAGAAAGAGGGAACGATTTCAAACAGCGGTCGTTGGATACAGTATCGTTGGAAAGCAATCGATCCTATTGGTGAATCAAAAAGCGACCTGTGGATGATCGACCAGATTGCGAAGCGCGTTAAGAGGCTTTATGCAAACAGCAATAAGCCTCAGGATGAGCCTATCAAATATCTTACTTGGGGCTATGGTGTAAAAGAAGAGCCCGACGTCGAGAAAGTAGCCCTTGAGATGGGTGGCTATGAGGTTGCAACTAAAAAACCGATGGTGACATTTGGCGATCTGAAAGAAGACGGCTCCACCGCTTGTGGTGTCTGGATTTGGGGCGGAATCATGAAGGAAGGCAAGTATCTTGCCAAGCGGCGTGACACCAAAGACGAAAGCGGAATCGGGAGCTATCTTAACTGGTCTTTTGCCTGGCCAGTAAACCGCAGGATTCTCTACAACCGTACTACCGCAGATTTAAACGGAGTACCCTGGAGTGAGGATAAGAAAGTTATCTGGTGGGATCCGGCGGCAATCGACGCAAAGACAGGAAAGCCCGGAAAATGGGTTGGCAAAGACGTGCCTGATTTTAATGCGACACTTGCGCCAACTGATCCATCTGGAGGTGGTATAAAGCCATTCATCATGCAAGCAAATGGTCTCGGCGCCCTCTTTACCGATAAAATGAAAGAAGGGCCTTTCCCAGAGCACTATGAGCCGGCAGAGAGTCCGACTAAAAATCTTCTTAACAAGGTACAGCTAAATCCGGCGGTTAAAATTCCGGCCACCGCTATGAATAGCGTTGGCGATACAAAAAAGTATCCTTTTGTTGCTACAACATATCGGCTCTCTGAACATTGGCAGGCAGGTGCTATGACCAGAAATCTACCATGGCTTGCCGAGCTGATGCCGGCTATGTTTGTGGAGTTAAGCCCGAGTCTTGCTAAAGCCAAGGGCATTAGTAATGGGGATAAGGTAAAAGTCAGTTCAGCCCGTGGTGAGATACAGGCATATGCTCTTGTAACTGAGCGCGTGCAATCCCTAAAAGTTAATGGCGGAGAAGTAGAGGTAATTGGGATTCCCTGGCATTTTGGCTTTCAGGGTATTGCCATCGGCGACAGTGCTAACAGTTTGACTGCACATATAGGCGATGCCAATACCAGCATTCCTGAGTACAAGGCGTTTCTTGTTAACATAGAGAGGGTGAGCTAAAGTGGCCGACCAAGCAATTCTATATGATGCGTCTAAGTGCACTGGTTGTCGCGGATGCCAGGTTGCCTGTAAGCAATGGAATGGCCTTCCCGCAGATAAAACAGAGTTTTGGGGTACTTATGAAAATCCCCGGACTCTAACCGGTAATACCTGGACCAAAATAAACTTCAGGGAAAAGCGTGAGAGCGGTCAGGTAAAGTTTCTCTTTGCTAAAGTACAGTGCATGCATTGTGCTAATCCAAGCTGCGAGGCAGTTTGCGCTGCTGGCGCTGTGAAGAAGAGTATTTCTACAGGATTAGTTCAAATCGACCAGAACCGCTGTATCGGGTGTAAAAACTGTGTGGCTGCCTGCCCATTTGGTGCGGCTAACTTTTCGGAAGAAACCGGAACTTCAAGAAAATGCCGTGGGTGTCCGGAAAGGGTTGCAGCTGCTATGGAGCCGGCATGCGTCAGCACTTGCGTAACTGGGGCCTTGAGTTTTGGAGTGCGTTCCGAAATAATCAGCCAAGCTAAGGCAAGGCAAAGGGAACTTCAAGCTCAAGGTAAAAAGGCAGTAGTTTATGGAGAACACGAAGTAGGTGGCTTGCGCACGATATATGTCTTAGAGGATGAGCCGGAGGCTTACGGACTTCCAGGTAATCCACAGATTGCAACCGCAACTGTTGCTGCCACATGGGCTGGTGTTGGTGTGGCGGCTGGCCTTCTAGCCCTCATACCTTTTAAGAGCTTTTTTGAGGCGCGTGAGAGAGGCTTGAAAGAGGCGCATGCAAGAAGCATGAAAGGAGGGAAAGGTTAATGTATCAAGTAAACTGGTCATTAATCATCGCCCTGTACCTGTTTCTGGCTGGCGTCGCAGCCGCGGCTTTCTACAGCGGCGCATTAGCCGAAATCTATAGCGGTGGTAAGTACCGGCGTGTGGCCATGTGGGGCAATATTATTGCTTTGCCCCTGATTGTAGTCGGGCTTGCATTACTGGTAGTGGATTTAGGTAGACCCCTTTCATTCTGGAAGTTTATTTTAAACGAAAGCTTTCTGCCGATGTTCAACCCAAGCTCGGTAATGTCTTTGGGAACGTGGCTTCTGAGCGTCTTTTCCATTCTCCTTATTATTAACCTGGTGCTATTTTATGTGGACAAAGATTCCCTTCGTAGAGGTGTGTCTTATGTGACCATGATTTTCGGTGTGCTGGTTGCAGGCTATACTGGTGTTCTATTGACGTCTACTTCGGCTACTCTTTGGCATGCAACACCATTTTTGGGAATGCTTTTCTTGTTCTCGGCCACTTCAACTGGCGTTGCTGTCCTTATGCTTGCAGTGAGGTTCAGAAACGATGCCGATGAGGAGCTTCTTCATCTGTTGGGTAAGGCTGATGCAAAGGTTATAGTCCTTGAAATACTTGCCTTTGTAGCGCTACTTGTTGGTTTAGCTATTTGGGCACCAAGTGCGCTGTGGACTATAGCTATTGGTAGCTACGCAGTTGCTTTCTGGCTAGGGATTGTAGTGGTTGGTCTTATAGCCCCTCTTGCTATTGAGTATAGCGCTGTAAGGAGTGGCAGGGTTTCGGCAAATTCAGCCTATCTCTCAGCTACGTTGGTTTTGGTTGGGGGATTCTTGATGAGGTATGTTATCCTGCTTGCCGGTCAGTCAGGATAATAAGTAAAAGCAAAAGGGATGCGGTCTATTATGTTGCAATGTCCAATCGAGCTTATAAGGCTTACTAGCGAGGTCGGCGAACTGCAAAAAGACTATACTGGGGTGGCTGATCTTAAGCCACCCCAGGAAAGTTTGTATAAGGTCCATTTACAGGAAGGAGTGCCCTGGCTTAAGCTCTATTCCATTGATTTACCTAAAAGTGAGCTTTTAGCTTATTATGTCGAGTTAAAATCACTGCTTGCCAAGTACCCTCCTTTTAGCTTTCTTGGTGAGTTAGGCTTTGAGCAAATTTTGCCGTTCGCTTGCCGCTGCCTTAAAGGAGAGCTGAGTTCTATTAGAGAAGCTGCAGCTAAAATAGGGGCCAGCCCAGCCTCGCTTCAGTTTTTCTTGCAGGAGCTGTTGCGTCCATCCTTTAAAAGCTGGGCTGCATTTTTCCGCGATTACCTTAGCCAGGATGATTGGCGGCTTAGCATTTGCCCGGTTTGTGGGCATCTTCCGATTGGGGGAAGGCATGAAAAGAAAGAGGGTCACCGCTACTTGCTATGCTCCCATTGTGAAACAGAATGGCGATTCAATAGGGTAACCTGCATCTCTTGCTACAATGACGACCATAAGACTCTGGGATATTTTACGGTGGAAGATGTGGGTAACTGGAGGGTAAGTTTTTGTCGGCAATGCAATTCTTATATCAAGGAAGTAATTGGCGATGAGCCAGCTAACATAATTGATTTTGAGCTGGCAATGCAGCTGGATATACTGGCTAAGAAAGAGGGTTTCGAACCGGTGAAAATGTAAATTTATAGTTGCTCGTCTCCCGTAAGCAATAGGTGGGGCAAGGCCACATGGCCTTGCCCCACCTATTATTAGTACTGCAGCTACCGAAGCTACAGTAAGTCAATTCATTGTTCGCAATTTCCTTGGTACTGCATAAGTAGTGTTTAATTAGTTTGGGTAATAAACTGCAAAAGGCATGTATGGTGGCAATAGCAAGAGTTATAGTTGTAGCGGTAGTAAGGAAATTGATATGAAGGGAACATCGTGGAAGAAGCAGCTTGAGCGTGTAATTGATACTATCGCTGACGGAATTATTATCACCGATCAGGATGGTTATATTCTATATGCAAACTCCGCAAGCAAGAACATATTTGGTGTTAAGCAAGATGAACTAATTGGTCGCAAGTATGATGATCCAACATTAGGGACCGCAATGTTAGATGGAAAACCGCTTTCGGGAGAAGATAATCCTTTTATGAGGGCCAAGAGCGCAACAAAGCCGGTTTACAATCTGGAACATGCCTACTACCGTCCTGATGGGTCTCAGATTATTGTATCGGTCAATGCATCACCGTTTTGCGATGGAGAAAAAAAGGTTGTGGGTGTGATTTTATCGATAAGAGATATCACCGATAGAAAAAAAATAGAGTATGAACTACAGGAGAAAACTAAAACCCTTAAAACCCTAATTGACGCCTCACCACTAGCTGTTATTGCCCTTGATCTGAACTGGAACGTTACTATCTGGAACTCAGCTGCCGAACACATATTTGGATGGAGAGAAAGCGAAGTGCTTGGCAAACCGCAACCCTACATACCTAAAGATAAGATACCTGAGGCCCGCATGATTCGGAAGCGCATATTAAAGGGAGAATCCATTACGGGCCTTGAAGTTCAACGGTTTAGGCGGGATGGCACACCTATATATATCAGCATATGGGCAGCTCCAATGTACGGCCCAAAAAACCGTATTATCGGTGGGATATCCTTGGTTGCTGACATCACCAGGCAAAAACGCGAAGAAGAGGAGCGCATGCAGTTGACTAGGCGCATGCAGCTCCTATTAAACTCAACCGATGAAGGAATTTACGCGATTGATACAGGAGGAAAAGTTACCTTATTTAATCGCTCTGCGTCAAAGATGACAGGTTATAAAGTAAAGGAGGCATTAGGCAAGCAATCCCATACTTTGATTCACTACAGCCGGGTTGATGGAGCGCCATACCCAGAAAACAAGTGCCCCATTATGCGCGCCCTTGCAACTGGAAAGGGTGTCCGGGTTGATAACGAAGTTTTCTGGCGAAAAGACGGCACATCTTTTCCGGTTGAGTATTCTGCTTATCCTATAATCGAAATGGGAAGTGTTCATGGGGTTGTTGTGGTGTTTATGGATATCACCGACCGGAAGCTGGAGGAAAGGCTTGATATCGCTCTAAATGAGGTGAACGCTGCCATAAACTCTACACTTAGCTTCAGCGAGATAATGAGAAGGGTTGTTGAGCAGGCTACCAGGGCTATAGGTTCTGAAACGGCGCTGATAGTACTGCATGAAAATGGTTCCTGGGTGCTAAGATATCTTTACGGCTTACCAGAAGACCATTTGGGCATACGGTTTACAGATAAAGATATCCCCTATATAAGGTTGGCTGTTAAAAGCACTAAACCGCTGGCCGTCAATGATGTTTATCGAGATAGCAGGATCAGCCAAGAGGTTTTAAGAAGATTTATTCTTCGTTCTATTTTAATAGTGCCGTTGATAATGAGGGGAAACGTAATTGGCATGCTTTCTTTCAATTACCACTCACATCTTCACAAATTTACAGATCACGAGGTTGACTTTGCGGTCAAACTCGGGGCATCTATTTCACTGGCGCTGGAAAATGCCAGGCTTTACGAGACAGAAAAGGATGTTTCAAATACACTACAATCTGCCGTTCTTACAGTTCCTGAAAAGGTAGAGGGGGTCAAATACGGGCATCTTTACCGAAGTGCGACAGAGTCCACCAAGGTTGGCGGGGACTTCTACGATATTTTTGAAGTTGAACATGGGAAGGTCGGCATTATAATCGGGGATGTTTCAGGCAAAGGAATTAAGGCAGCAACGCTAACATCTCTAGTCAAAAACACAATTAAAGCATATGCATATGAGGATACTTCTTCGGCATCCATCATAAGGAAAACAAACGAGGTGGTTACTAGGGCAACCACCTCGGCCATGTTTGTAACCGTCTTCTTTGGATTGTTAGATATAAAGACCGGTGAATTGTCTTACTGCTCAGCCGGTCACCCCCCGGGTTTATTGAAAAGAAAAGCAGGAGCCATAGACCGCTTAGACACTTTTTCCCCTGCGATAGGGGCATTCCCGGGGTTAAATTTTATCGAGGACAGGGTCACCTTAAAAAAAGGCGATGTGCTTGTTCTTTATACCGATGGGGTTACCGAAGCAAGGTGCAACAGAGGGTTTTTTGGTGAAGAGAAACTCATCGAGGTAGTCGGAGCTCTCAGGCAAAAAAACATCAAGGAAATACCGGAGATAATCTTCTCTAAGATAATGGAGTGCACTGGGGGTAAACTTACCGATGATATAGCCCTTATCGCAGTTTCGCTCTCATAAGCATATTCACCATTGCTCATTCCTCAACAGCCATGTGAACTAAATAATAATACTAAGGGGCTAATAAACACTATAAATTGGTATAGGATTCACCAATACCAGGGGTATATTATGGTTTGTAACATGACGATTACATATTAAAAGCGATATGTCGAAATATTAACTATATTTTGAATAACTTTACGTGTTTAAAGACGTTCGGGGGGATGTAGATGCCAGCCAAAGGGGTAGTAGCCAATTTAATATCTAAGCTAGGTAATAACACAGACAATAAAGAAGTAGAAAAAGAAATAGAATGTTACGACGAGAAGTCTCTTCTGGCGGGGATACCGGACCCGCTTTTCGTTGCCGACAGGGATTTAAACATTACTTATTTTAATGACGCTGCCGCCGAGCTTACCGGCTATAGGCCCGAGGAGGCAATCGGCAAGAAATGCTACGAGATATTTAAGTCCAATATCTGTGATAATGGCTGCGCCATAAAGCACTGTATGTCTACCTATGAAATCATTAAAGGTGCAGAGGTGATAATTAAGAATCGCTATGGCGAGCCCATCACCATTCTTGCCAATGCCGCGCCGGTCAAAGACCGGCTGGGAAACGTTATCGGCGGCATGGAAACCATGCGCGATATTACTGAGGAGAAAAAGCGCGAAAAAATTATCCACGATGAGGCTGAACGCTCTCGTGCCAAGATATACGATGCGATATTCGCTACTGATATCAACCAGACGATAACCTACTTTAACGAAGCTGCCGAAAGGCTAACCGGTTACTCAAGTAGGGAGGCAATCGGCAAGAAATGCTACGAGATATTTAAGTCCAATATCTGTGACTCAGGTTGCGCTATTAAAAGTTGTATGAGTACAGGTCGGCCCATTATGGGAGCTGAGGTACGAATCAAGGACCGCAATATGCGCGAGATACCGGTTATAGCCAGGGCTGATATCCTTCACAACGAAAAAGGCGAAATCGTTGGGGGCATAGAGATTATCCGCGATGTAACCCAAGAAAAAAAGATGCTTGTTGAGATTCAATCAGTTTCCGAGAAACTAAACTCTGCTTTTCACGATCTTTCGGTAAATGTCGATCAAATTACGTCGGCAACCAGTCAGATAGCAACAGCTATTAGCCAGGTTGCACTGGGTGCAGCAGACCAATCGAGTACTGCTGCGAAAGCGGCCCAGTCTGTCGAGTACGTTTCAAATGCCATAAATGCTATGGCTGAAAGTGCAGAGCAGCAAACAAAAAGTATTGCTGAGCTAACTAATGGCATAAGTGGCATCATAGAAGTAATAGATGACATAGCAAGCCAGACCAATCTACTTGCTCTTAATGCTGCGATAGAGGCAGCAAGAGCAGGAGAGCACGGTAAAGGATTTGCAGTAGTTGCAGATGAGGTAAGAAAACTAGCCGAAAGAAGTGCTAGCGCAACTGGTGAAATCGGCACGCTTATTAAAGAGATTCAAGATAAAATTGGAAGTATTACCGAGAGCAATGAAGGTAAAACCAAGGAAGTAGCCAATGCTACTTTAGAAGTGGTGACCTCCGTTGATGCAATTGCAGCGACATCGGAAGAATCTGCCGCATCGGCTGAGGAGGTTTCGGCATCGGCTGAAGAGCAAAGCGCAACGCTACAAGAAATATCGGCCTCTGTGCAAAATCTTGCTGCAGTTGCAGATGAGCTTAACAACCTGCTTGAGAGCTATAAGATAGCCTAGGCATTTTATCATTACAAGCAAAACTAAACATCCCTAGTATCGCTAGCTTTAGCATTGCCTGCTAGCAGCCCCAAAGGATGGCGTTACTTGCAATCACAGATGGATAAGTTTGTCGGTAAGCCGGCATATGCCGGCTTTATTGTTTATGATACGCTTCAGAGGTTATGATAATTAGGGTATAAATCAGCTAACGAGTGTCGGTAATTAAGCGGTCAGGGATTAAAAATGACAAAAACTAAAATTTCACCAAAAAGGTCCGGGTTAATACTTTTCCTCTCGTTTTTTCTTCTGGGTCTGGTGATATTTATTTTCTTTGGCTGGATGGCAGGGGTTTTTTCACCGGGTAAGGATTTAATACATGCATTAACCGGCTCTCCTGCCGGATTGGTAGCTTTATTTGGCGCCACCCTGGTTGTCGTCTCGCCCATCATCGGACTTTCGGTCTGGGCAGTCGACCGCGCCTTTAAATCTGCAATCGAGAAGAATAAGAGGTAGGCATTTAAAGCAAGTACTCGGCATCTATGCCCATAGTTCGTAGGTCATAACGCTCGGTCAAAATGGGAATAACGTATGCAGTTAATTTTGGGGTGGTGTTATGGAAGTAACCGATGAACTTAAACACGAACACAGGGATATCGAGCGCGTAATAGATGTGATTGAGACAATGAGCGAGCGACTTGCACGCGGCGACTCCTCGATGGTTGGGCTGTTACATAAAGCTTCCTCCTTTATAAAGGGATTTGCGGAAGGTTGCCACCATGTCAAAGAAGAAGAGGTTTTATTTCCAGCCCTTGAATCTCATGGAGTATCGAAAGAGAGCGGCCCAATAGGCGCCATGCTTTATGAGCATGCCTCTGGACGCAAGTACATTGCAGAGATAGAGCAGGCGCTGTCCCAGTACGAGGCAGGAGATAAAGAAGCGGCTAACGCAGTGGTAAATAGCGTTAAAGGTTACACGAGCCTTCTCCGTGCGCATATCCAAAAGGAGGATATGGTGCTGTTTCCAATGGCTGAGAAGGTCTTCAGCGAGTTCGAGAAGCACAAGCTTCACGAGCAAATGGAAGAAGTCGAACAGCGCCTCGAAGGAAAAACCCACCATGAGTACCTCCGCGATATAGAGGATATGGAAAGAGCAGTCGCGTAAATAACGAATGTCGTATTAATTTTCCTCTCCTCTTAAGTGGAGGGGAGAGTGTGAAACCCACGTTTCTTACCCTCGCTTCTATGAACCATGAACAATGAACCAGAAAAATGATTTTCCTGTCACATTTTTAGTCTCTGTGGTGTTATATAGGTAAGAACAGTCCTGGAGGCTAATTGTGGTTTTTAAGGGGAGCCTGAAAGAGGCGTTTTCGCCAGAGGATTTCGATTTCAAAGAGCTCTTTGACTCACATTATCCGATGGTATTTCGCCATCTAATGCTTATTCTTGGCGAGCGAGCCGCCGCCGAGGATGTTGCCCAGGATACCTTTATAAAGCTATATGAGAGCCCACCTCAAGAATTTACCAACCTTTCCGGATGGTTGATAAGGGTTGCTACAAACCTTGCATATAACCATCTAAGAAACGAGAAAAACCGCAAAAGGCGGGAGGCCCTGGAGGCAGTCTGGGAATCTTTTGAGCAGGATTTTTTAAGTTTCAGCGAAGTTGCGCAAGTGAGGGATATACTGCAGCTTCTTGAGGATAGGGATAGGATTTGCCTCATTCTTAAGTTTTCAGGTTTTAGCTATGGGGAAATTGCTGGGATGACTGGCATGAAGAAAAGCTCTGTTGGAAAAGTTCTGGCCAGGGCAGTAGATAAGTTTAAACGGGCTTATGAAAGGAAGAGCGAGAGTGTGCTATGACGAGGGTATGCTTCAGGCCTATCTTGACCGTGAACTACCGGGCCGGAAGCGCTGGGAGATAGAAGCACATATAGCAACATGTAGGGCATGTAAAAGCCTGCTCATAGAGCTGGATATAGCGGGCAAAATAGCACAAGAGGCGGTAACTTCGGCATCACAAAACTTAGTTATAAGCAAGATGGCAATCGAGGAAGCCTGGCATCGTTTAGCGGGAGATAGGCGATTCGGCACGCCATCAAATATGAAAGGAGTTTTTGGGATGACAGGTAAATTAAAGACAGTGCTGATTTCTGTAGCTGCAGTTGCTGTAGTCGCCGTAATGTTTAGCTTTGCACCGGTGCGGCAGGCTGCAGCAGATATCCTAAATATTTTCCGGGTTCAAAGGGTTCAAACCATCAATATAACGCAAGATGATTTACGGCAGATGAGAGAGGCCGGTCGCCGTGGCGGGGAGGTTGATATCAGGAACTTTGGCAAGTTCGAGACAACCGGGTTTAGGGAGCCCAGGGCGGCCACATATGCGGACGCAAAAGCCACGGTCGATTTTAATCTTACGATACCGGAGAGCATAGCGGGCTACAATAACCCCAGCTTTAAGATAAGCGATGAGTCTATAAGCAGCTTTACCCTTGATGTTGCAAAGGCAAACGAATTGATCAAGTCTTTTGGCGGAACCAAGATTTTGCCTGCTGAACTTGATGGCAAGAAATTTACAGCTAAAAAGCCGGTGGCTGTAGTGGCAACGTATGTTAAAGAGGGAACCGAGTCACTGACGATAGCGCAAATGAGAACACCGGAGCTAATTCTCCCCAATGGAGTGGATGCAGGTGAAGTCAGAGATGTACTTTTAAGCCTTCCGATATTGCCGGATAATGTCAGAAGTCAACTTGAAGCCATTAAAGACTGGAGATATACCCTGCCCATTCCAAGCATAGATGGCAGCTCAAAAGAGGTTACAGTTAATGGAGTCAGCGGGGTATTTATAACTCCTCCTAAGGATGCCCAGGTTGGTGAAAACGTACTGGTATGGCAAAAGGACGGTGTCGTTAATGCAATTGCCGGAAGGGTTGACCTTGCCAGCGCGCAGGGTATAGCCGGATTGATGAGGTAGGCTGTAATATATCCTTATGGGAAAAGCAGTCATCGAAACCAAAGACCTTACCAAGGTCTACGGTGAAAAAATAGCATGCGATAAGATTTGCCTCTCGGTTGGCGAGGGGCAAATCTTTGGTTTTCTTGGACCTAACGGGGCTGGTAAGAGCACTTTTGTAAAGATGCTCATTGGTCTTGTTAAGCCGACCTCTGGGACGGCAAGCCTTCTTGGCTCTCCGATTGGTGATGTCTTTACCCGCCGCCGAATTGGTTTTCTGCCCGAGAACTTTCGCTACCAGGACTGGCTTACCGGCCGAGAGCTTTTGCATTACCATGCAGCATTATCTCGACTTGCTAAATGGGACCGTAAAAAACGCATTGAGGAAGCTCTGCGACAGGTAAAGCTAACCGATGCCGCCGATTTTAAGATCAGGACTTACAGTAAGGGCATGCAGCAGCGGATCGGCATTGCGGCCGCACTTATCTCCGACCCGGATCTTCTCTTCCTGGACGAACCAACATCCGCTCTTGACCCTATTGGACGAATGGAAGTGCGCGAGATTATCACAGAATTAAGAGGTCGTGGTAAAACTGTTTTCTTAAACAGCCATCTTTTAAGCGAGCTAGAGATGATTTGCGATGAGGTAGCTATAATCAAAAGCGGAAGGGTAGTGGAGAGCGGCACGTTAAGCGAACTCCTTAAAGGCAGGGTTGAAGTCGAAGTAACTGCAGGCAATTTAAATGGCTCGTTAATTAACAAGATAGCAAGCCTTGGCACTGTACTCAGGACTGATAAATCAAGTTTTCTGATAGAGCTTGATGACGAAGAGAAAATTCCGGCACTAGCATCACTTATTGTCCAAAACGGAGGCAATCTCTATAACTTAAGCCGCAAAAAACGAACACTTGAAGAGTTATTTGTAGACGTTGTTAAAGGCGGTGGCCAGTAGTGTTAACGATAACCGCATTGACTTTTAAGGAAGCATTAAGAAAAAAAATACTTATCGCAGCTATCTTTTTAACGGTTCTATTCTTAGTTGTCTATGGGATAGGCCTGCATTATATAGCTCAGGATATGGCGGTGAGAAAAGCCGAGTTTGCAACTGGTGGCGGGAGCCTTTCAAGCGAACAAGAAGAAGCCGTGCGAGATCTATCAAAAAAAGGGTTTTTCTTGCTCGGCATCTACTTCTCAAGCTCGATTGTCTCGCTGCTTGCCATCTTCTCATCTATTGGCTCGGTTTCTTCAGAGATGGAAAACGGGATGCTTCACGCAATTGCGGCAAAGCCGATCAGGAGACGGGATATAATTCTTGGCAAGTTTCTTGGTTATGCGTTAATGCTTACATCGTATTCGGCGGTTATATTCATATCTGTTCTTCTGCTGAATCACTATATTTTTGGTTCTAACATTAGCGGCATTTCAAGCTCGGTAGGTCTGTTTATTATGCAACCGTTAATACTTCTTTCTATTTCATTAGCAGGCAGTACAAGGTTGTCGACGCTTGCCAATGGAATAGCCATTTTTATGCTTTACACGGTTGGGGTTATTGGTGGGATGCTTGAGCAGATCGGAGCGTTCCCATTTGTAAACAGCGCTATTCTTGTGCGCATTGGGGAGATTACAAGTCTTATCATGCCAGTTGATTCTATATACCGCATGATAGTTACAATCGTATCCGGCGCCAGCATGAATCCATATCAGGCGATGTTGATAGGACCTTTCGGTGCTATATCTTAGCCAAGCAACGCAATGATAATCTATGCATTTGTTTATTTAATAACCTTTCTTTTGATCTCCATACGTGCGTTCTCAAAACGCGATATCGGATAAGCGGGTTTAGTGTTTAGTGGTTGGCTCCAACACATATAAACCAATTGTTCTGGGTACTGAACGCTTAAATAAGTCAAAAATCATTCACCAATAATCTTTACCAGAATGCGCTTCCTTCTTTGACCATCAAATTCGCCGTAGAAAATTTGTTCCCAGGTGCCGAGGTCAAGTTTACCATTCGTTATCGCAACTACTGTTTCACGGCCCATGATTGTTCTCTTAAGATGGGCGTCAGCATTGTCCTCACCGGTTAGATTATGTTTGTATTGCGATATTGGGGCATGGGGGGCAAGTTTTTCGAGCCAGACAAACCAATCCCGTAAAAGCCCGCTCTCATTGTCGTTTATAAAGACGCTGGCAGTGATATGCATCGGGTTTACGAGACAAAGGCCTTCCTTGACCCCGCTTTTTTCAACGAGCTCTTGAATTTTTTCGGTGATATTTACCATCTGGTATCGCTCTGGCGTGTTTATCCAGAGATATTCGGTTAAATGCTTCATTTAATTCCTCCCGGTTTTTAATTTTTGCGCTAAAGAGAAGATAAGCCTTATCGCCGCTCTTAGCAACTTGCGGTTAGCAAATGATAGTTGCTGATGTAGTTTAATTCACGATTACCAGGTATTATGACAGTTTGATTGTTTAAATCCTTTCAATTAAGGTAAATATTTGCTAAAATAGATTCGGTTCTCGTGGAATTCTTAGATGGGTTAGGTTTGTGTTTTCTGCACGGTTTCCTCTCTCTAGCTTCTCTCGAGTGGCCGACCAAAAATGCAGGATTTTTTAATCCCAAGAAAGGAGCGGCTTTATGGCCACCAAGATCTATGTAGGCAATCTTTCCTACAGTTTGTCTGAAGACGAATTAAGGGAGGTATTTGCCCAGAAAGGCTCTGTTCTTTCCGCTAATATCATCACAGATAGGGATTCAGGAAGAAGCAGAGGCTTTGGTTTTGTTGAAATGGAGGATGCGGAGGCAGCTTCCACCGCTATCGCTGAGCTCAATGGCGTTGAGCTTGCGGGAAGAAAGCTTGTTGTCAACGAGGCGAAACCTCGTGAAGCACGCAGTGGGGGAAGAAGCGGGGGCAGCCGTGGCTTCGGTCCTAACAGAAGATTTTAATTCTGGCTAAAACAAAAACTTTAGAACACCCCGGTGCAGGCCGGGGTTTTTCTATTTTCTTTAAAAGTAGGCTGTATGTTGTTCTTAATCGGGTATTAAAGTTAGAAGTGGTGTGGGATAGCTGCGTTTTCGGTATCGTACTTATGGAGTAAATCTTGGATAGACAGCAGGATAAAAGGAAGTTTATCATTCTAGGGGATGTCATGCTTGGGCGAGGTGTAAATGAGGTGACCAGAAAAGCCCCGCCGACCCATGTTTGGGGCAACACGCTTGACATTATAAAGTCGGCTGATTACTCGCTTATAAACCTTGAATGTGCGTTGACTTATCATGAAGAGCAATGGGATGAGTTCGGCAAAGCGTTTTATTTCCGTGCCGATCCAGGTCCAGCAATTGCAATTTTAAGAGCGGCAAACATAACTTGCGCCTGCCTGGCAAATAATCACATCCTGGATTTTCGAGAAGAGGGTCTGGTTGATACACTGCATTTTCTTGACCGAGCTGGCATTTGCAGGGCAGGTGCGGGCAGAAACCTAGCTGAGGCAAGAGAGCCGGCTTACCGAGATGTGGGTGGATTAAAAGTTGGCTTGATGGCCTTTACCGACAACGAGCCGAGTTTTGCAGCAGGGCATGAATCGGCCGGAGTGAACTACGTACCGATACATGTCGACACAGACCAGTTTAATTCATTACTTGAGTCGGTCTCTGAAGCAAAACAGGCATGCGATATCTTGATCGTCTCAACTCACTGGGGGCCAAATATGGTCTTTCGCCCGTCGGATGAGTTTCGCGAGGCGGCACACAGGTTGGTAAATGCAGGGGCGGATATCATCCACGGGCACAGCGCACATAACTTCCAGGGGATTGAAATATACAACGGTAGGCCCATAATGTATTCGACTGGAGATTTTATAGACGACTATGCGACTGACCCGATTTACAGAAATGACTGGTCTTTTATTTTCGTTATAAATCTAAGCGGTGCGGAGTTTGAGAGTATCGACCTTTACCCGGTGCGGGTACTGTATGCCCAAACCAATCTTGCAATAGGTATGGAGTCTGTTTTAATAGTCGACCGCATGGAGTCGATGTGCGCCGAATTTAATACAAGGACCGTCCGCCAGCAAAATAAATTGACTATTCCAATCTTTGAAGAGCGGGCAAGGATTGCTTAGATAGCGCCAAGGTTTGAAAAAACTGCCGAAGTCTTTAAATAAGTAATTGGCAACCCTATAAATTTAACTAACATTGGCACATTAAGACATCATTCAAGCGCGGCGAGAATTGCTTTCTTAATATCGCCTATCTGCTCATTGTCAGATATTTTCTGCCCATAGATATCCCAGACATAGAAGACGTCGATTACCTTATCAACGTCTGTCGATACCTTAGCCAGGTGAATATTAAGGCTGAGATCGTGCATTACCTTAGTGATAGTATAAAGAAGACCGATCCTGTCCTGCACATGGACTTCTATAACGGTGTAGAAATCGGAAGATGAGTTATCAATCTTGACCTGAGGCGGCTTGTTTAATGCTTTATTAGATTTGTAACGGTCTGCTTTATCGGCTATGCGATAGTCAAGCGCGATTTTTCCTTCTAGGGCCCGCTTGATGTCCCGAATTATATTGCTCCATCTTTCTTTGTCTATATTGTGTTCGAAATAACCTTTGACTTTGAATATATCAAGGACTATGCCATCGCTTCTGGTGTAGATTTGCGCACCAAGGATGTTTATCCCGTGTAAGGCGAGTGCGCCGGATACTTTATAAAAAAGGCCCGGCTGGTCTTTAGCGATAAGGATAATCTCTTGCAACCCTTCCTTGTCTTTGGTAGTAATAGATATGCCAGTGCCTTTGGCCCTTCGCATCTGTTTAAAGTGTTCAACTATGCTATCGCTATCTTGAGCCAGCAGGTAAGAGTGCGGCATCTGATCAAGAAAGCGATTTACCTCCTCTTCTGAGAATTCAGGTATAAGAGTTTGCTTTACCTGTTTACTTATTTTGCGGATGCTCTCGATGCTTTTCTTGCTCGTGTATTCGCCGCTTCTTATGATATGGATGACTTTATAAAAGAGCTCTCTTAAGAGGTTATCCTTCCAGGTGTCCCAGGCTTTGGGCCCAGTTGCCAGCGAGTCGGCAACTGAGATGAGATAAAGCATCTTAAGCCGCTCCTCGCTGATAATTAGCTTTGCCAGATCTATGATTACATTTTCATCGTTTAAGTCCCGGCGTGTGGCAGTGTCTGAAAGAAGCAGATGGTTGCCGACTAAAAACCCAACTGTATCGCAGTCTTTGGCAGGGAGCCCCATGCGCGAGCATATCTTCTTGGCGATCCTTTCGCCCTTTTTGCTATGGTCCTTGCCAAGTCCCTTGCCGATGTCGTGCAGGAGACCTACCAGGAAGAGCAGGTCCTTTTGCTTTATCTCAATGTATACCTGTTTTAATAATGGGTTTACAATATCATACTTGCCTATCCCTATCCTCTTGAGTTCAGCGACTGTCAGGAAGAGGTGCATATCAACCGTGTAAAGATGGTACGAGTCATATTGTGGAAGACAGCGAATGTATGACCACTCCGGTATGTAGCGCGAGAGGATACCTATATAGTCCATAACCTCAAGCGAGGCGAGCGCATCCTCGCCAGAGCTGATGATATCTATGAAGTCGTCTAAAATATCTTGTGTCCATGTTGCTGGGTTTTCGCTTTTTTCTAAACCTTCTCTGATTAAGTTAAGCCTCTTGTAGTCGATTAAAAGTTTTTCTTTAATAGCTTGCTTGAATATCTTAATATCAGTGCCCGGATGCTTTATGATCACTTGGGGGTTTAAGATAGAGAGCATGCCTTTTGATACGACAATACCATCTTTTGTTATGCTTTTAGATGCTGAAAATCTAATCCTGCGGTTGGTAAGAAAATCACTGCTTATTTGCTCCCAGAAGGAGCGAGATATAAGCTCTATTGCGCTTGCATGAGTGTAGAAAGAGCGCATGAATTTCTCAATCCCTGAGATGCCGTTTTCGTCTTTGAAGCCAAGCGACCTAGATATCTCGAGCTGGTGCTCGAAAAAGAGACGGTCGTTTTCACGACCAGCTACGTAATGGAGGTGGTTTCTTACCATGAGCAAGAACTCAAGCCCGTCCTCAAGGGTTTCGGCATCAAATTCGGTTAGATAACCACTTTCGACGAGTTCTTTGGTGGATGTACAGCCCAAGATACCCTTTGACACCCAAAAGATGGCGTGGATATCACGCAGGCCGCCTTCGCCCTCCTTTATGTCGGGCTCAAGCAAATAAGCCGCCTGGCCATATTGTCTATATCTGTTTGCGCTCTCATTAAGGACGCTTTGCAGGAATTTCTTGCCGCCCTTCAAGCGAACCTGTTTTACTATGCTGGCCTTGAGTTTATTGAACAGATCGATGTCACCGGTTATGAGCCGTGCGTCAAGAAGCGCGGTTTGAAGCTTAAAATTAGTTAGCGCAAGATTTAGGCTCTCTTTTACTGTGCGCGTGCCATGGCCTACTTGCAGCCCTAAATCCCATAGGGGATAGAAGAGTTTCTCAGAAATTCGTGTGACGAATGCACTGTCTTGCAAGTTATGTAGAACCATAAGATCGATATCAGAAAAGGGGCAGAGCTCCTGGCGACCATAGCCACCAATGGCAATAACCGCGATACCTTTCGCATCGCGGTTAACTTTTATATTTGGATCACCCAGGGCCTTATTGAATAATTCAATAATGATCGAGTCGATAAAGTCGGAATGTTTTCTAGCTAGCTCACGCCCTGTCGGCTTCTTAAAATATTCTTTTTTTAGCCTTGCCAAGCCATCAGTATATTTCTCAGTTATATTAGCTGGGCCCACCAACTCAGATCGCCCACTTTACTCAGGATTGCCGCGGTCGCTTTGCTCCCTTGCAATGACAATTTACTTTCATTCTAAACTTTCATGTCCAGTCTCTTGTTTCTAGTATCTCGTTTCTAGATGGCATCTTTGCCACGCTCACCGGTCCTTATCCTGATGACTTCCTCAGCAGGAAGAACAAATATCTTGCCGTCCCCGATTTTGCCGGTTCTAGCTGATTCCATTATGGCATCTACCACTTGCGATGCCATATCGTCGTCGACCATAACCTCTAGTTTTACCTTGGGCACGAAATCGACTCTGTATTCTGCTCCGCGGTAGACCTCGGTGTGCCCCTTTTGGCGGCCAAAGCCCTTTACCTCATAAGCGGTAAGTCCCTGAACGCCGATTTTATTCAGAGCGTTTTTGACGTCATCAAGCTTAAATGGCTTTATAATTGCTTCTATTTTTTTCACGAATCCATCCCCTTTTAGATTAATTATCAGGCGTTAGAGATGTCTCACCTGATACCGAAGAAACCTCTGGTGATAGATGCGCGGAAAAAGCAGTTGCGGTAACCAGGCCTCCTGCGCTCCCACCGAGCCCCGAGAGGTCATAACCAACTTCACTGTGCTGCGTTAGGTCAAGACCTGTGACCTCGTCTTCCTCTTCGACCCTGACACCAAACAGTATATCTACTACTTTAAATATAGCGAGACTTGCAATAAAAGAGAACGTCACAACGGCAAAAACGGCCAGGGCCTGTACGCCAAGAAGGGAGGGATTACCAAAAAGCAGCCCGTTTCCTGCTGCTTTGTTAATCGCAGCTGACGCAAACATGCCTGCAGAAAGCGTGCCGAGTATTCCGCCGACACCGTGTACGCCAACAACATCAAGCGAATCGTCGTAGCCAAACTTAAACTTTAAAGATATTGCATAGTAACAGATTATACCGGCAACAAGTCCTATTATAATTGCGGCCATCGGACTAACATATCCAGCAGCAGGGGTAATAGTGGCAAGGCCAGCAATTGCACCGGTCGCAGCACCAAGCGTGGTTGGCTTTCCACCTTTTATCCATTCGACGGCTACCCAGCTAACTGTTGCGGCTGTCGCAGCAAGGTGTGTGACCACAAATGCATTTGTGGCAAGTCCGCCCGAGGCAAGTGCACTACCTGCATTAAACCCAAACCAGCCAAACCAGAGAATTCCGGTTCCGATTATAGTCAAGGGGATGTTGTGCGGTATTACAGGCTCCGTTCCAAATCCTTTACGTCTGCCGGTATATATTGCTGCAGCAAGAGCAGCTGCACCAGAGCTTGCATGAACCACGATTCCGCCTGCAAAGTCAAGCACGCCCATATTGCGAAGCCAACCACCGACTCCCCAGACCCAGTGCGCAACTGGGAGATATACGATGATAAACCATCCAATGGTAAAAGCCAGGAATGACTTAAACTTAATGCGCTCAGCAAATGCACCGGTGATAAGAGCAGGGGTGATGATTGCAAACATCGCTTGATAAATCATGAAAGCCTCATGAGGAATGGTTGGCGCGTAATCCGTGTTGGGAGCAAGTCCCACACCTTTGAGGCCGACCCAGCTCAAGTCGCCAATAAGTCCTAACTTATCTGGGCCAAATGCTAAGCTATATCCAAAAAGTGCCCATAATATATTTATAATGCCTAGTATAATGAAGCTTTGCATTATTGTGCTCAGCACGTTTTTGCTTCTTACCATACCCCCGTAAAATAGAGCAAGCCCTGGGGTCATAAACATGACCATAGCGGCGGCAAAAAGAATAAAGGCAGTGTCCCCTGTGTTAATAGGTTGCATGGTAT
This sequence comes from Bacillota bacterium, assembly GCA_023511485.1. Classification (NCBI taxonomy): domain Bacteria; kingdom Bacillati; phylum Bacillota; species Bacillota bacterium. Next base: position 54,412 of record JAIMBH010000013.1, read on the forward strand.
CCCTCCATTTTTAAGCATATTCTAGAGGGATGTTGTTACGTATATGTTTCTTTAAGATTAAATGTATGTTAACGAAGCCATCAGCTAATAACTAATGCTGATAGCTGGCAGCTGATGGCTGGAGAAAGGAGCCCATGGGCTCCTTTCTCTATATGGCATCTTTGCCACGCTCACCGGTTCTTATCCTGATGACTTCCTCAGCAGGAAGAACAAATATCTTGCCGTCCCCGATTTTGCCGGTTTTTGCAGAATCAATAATGGTATTAACTACCTGGTTAGCAAGATCGTCGTCCACAAGAATCTCAAGTTTTACCTTTGGCACGAAATCGACTCTGTATTCTGCTCCACGGTAGACCTCGGTGTGCCCCTTTTGGCGGCCAAAGCCCTGAACCTCAGATACGGTTAACCCATTGATACCTATGGAGCTTAGCGCGTCTTTTACTTCATCGAGCTTAAATGGCTTGATTATCGCCTCAATCTTCTTCATAAGTACCTCCTTATGATCTATCTAATAATGGGTTTGACTGTACCGCGTAACTGGGCTCAGTACTGGGTGCCGGTTGGAATACTGAACCAGATGTGCCATGCTCCAGTGCACCGCTAAAGCCGCCAAGTGCGTAGCCAGTTTCGTTGTGCTGCGAGAGGTCAAGACCGGTATCCTCGTCTTCTTCGCTAACTCTTAGACCCATGATTGCATTGATAACTTTTAGCATCACAAAAGAGGCTATGAATGAGTAGCCAATGGTTACGCCGATCGCTAATAGCTGCTTGCCCAGTAGCGCTGCATTGCCATGAATGAGACCATTTACGCCGGCTGGGTTGATAACTGTTGAAGCAAACACGCCAGTTAGTATCGCTCCGATGATTCCGCCAACGCCATGCACGCCAACAACATCAAGAGAGTCATCATATCCGAACCTGAACTTGAGCCCAACCGCCAGGTAGCAGAGAATTCCAGCTGCAAGACCGATGGCTATCGCTGCAACCGGGCCGACAAATCCTGATGCCGGAGTTATTGCAACTAAACCGGCAACTGCACCAGAGGCTGCGCCAAGCGTTGTGGGCTTACCAGTTTTGATCTTCTCGGCAAAAGCCCACCCCAGGGCACCCATAGCTGATGCAATGTGAGTGACCACAAATGCAATTGCTGCAAGGCCGCCCGATGTGAGCGCGCTACCTGCGTTAAACCCGAACCAGCCGAACCATAGTATCGCCGCACCCAAAATCGTCATTGGAAGGTTGTGCGGATGCATAGCCTCTTTCATAAATCCTTTGCGCTTCCCAATAATTAGTACTGCAGCAAGGGCCGCAAACGCTGCATTGATGTGAACAACTGTACCTCCCGCGAAATCAAGCGCACCAAGATTTCTGATCCAGCCGCCAACACCCCAGACCCAGTGCGCAACCGGACTGTAGACGAAGGTCATCCACGCGATCATAAATACTATAAAAGAGCTAAACTTAATCCTTTCAGCGAACGCACCTGTGATAAGAGCTGGGGTAATAACTGCAAACATTAGCTGAAACGCCATGAACAAGATATGTGGTACGGTAGCCGCGTAATCGGCATTTGGCGCTATGCCGACTCCTTTCAAACCGGACCAGCTCAGATCTCCGATGATTCCAAATTTATCTGGACCAAAAGCCAGGCTGTAGCCGTACAACACCCAGATGATGGTGCCTATGCCAAGCATGATAAAGCTTTGCATTATTGTACCTAGTACATTTTTGCTTCTTACCATACCCCCGTAGAACAAGGCAAGCCCAGGGGTCATAAACATGACCAGAGCTGTTGCAATCAACATCCAAGCTGTATCGCCTGTGTTGATGTTTTGCATTTGAATCCCTCCATTAAAAATTTAATTTTGCAGCTGCTTGTTTGTTGATTATCGCTGCTCAGTGTTTCAAACGAATTTCACTGTGGTTAAATGTTTGTTGCTGTTTGGTTACAGGAGGATTTCAAAGATGTTAACAACGCGTTAATTGAAGTACCGAAGTCTTGAATTGCCAAGATCTTTTTAAAGGTCTTAAAGCCTCTTTACTTGCTTTTATTAGCTATTAGCTAATAGCTAATGCCTAAAAGCTATCAGCTAATAGCTTAAAAGCTGACCACTAATGAGTAGGGACTATTTATGGCCTGATTATCTATACTTACCTTATTTTTTAGATTATCCTAGGAGCTAGCGGCTAGAAGGTAGAGCTATTTTGGAGGTTTAAATGTTTAAAATCAACTATACACAAATTACGCCAACGAGCGTGGAAGAAGACGGTGCAAGTGGCGTCTCGTTGAGGTGGGTGATATCAGAAAAAGAGGGGGCGGAGAATTTTGCCCTGCGCGTTTTTACTGTCGAGCCGGGGGGCCACACACCGCTTCACACCCATCCCTGGGAGCATGAGGTTTTTATTCTTAAAGGAAGCGGTGCCGTTGTCAATGAGGGTAGGGATGTCCCGATGAGTGCGGGCGACGTAATATTTGTGCCTGCGGACGAGGAGCATCAGTTCAAAAACACAGCAGACTCTGTGATGGAGTTCATCTGCTTGATACCAATATCAAAGAAGTGCACGCTTTAATGAATTAGCAATCAGCTGTCAGCAATCAGCTGTCAGCTTTTTATTTCTTATGTTTTAAGCGGATAGATGATGGCTGATAGTTTTAAGTACGCTAGGTAGAGATAGCGGTAACGTTAAATTTTTCGTAGAATTTAACCACTTAATTTTGATCGAGGGAATATCGTGGACAAATTGCAAAACGGCGTTAAGGCATGCCGTCTCTTTATCGGCTTGCCAGAAGAAGACTTAAATGAGCTTTGCTCAATAGCAATGTATGCGAAATTTAAGCGTGGCGAGGTCATCTTCTGCGATGGAGATGCAGGCGAGGGGTTCTACATTGTAATAAGTGGCCGGGTTAAAATTTATAAGCTTGGCACAGACGGGCGCGAGCAGATACTTCACTTTGTCCACAATGGCGACCCTTTCGGCGAGATCACGCTTTTTGCCGGCACCGCATACCCAGCTTTTGCCAAAGCAGTCTCTGATGTAGAGGCACTTTTCTTTAGGCGTGATGATTTTAAAGCCCTTGTTGAAAGAAATCCCCAGCTTAGCTTGAACATGATTGCGATCATGTCTTTTCACTTGAGGCGGTTCGCAGCTCTCATTGAGGACCTCTCGCTAAAAGATGTCCCTGCAAGAGTTGCGCAATACCTACTTAACCTTGCCGCAAAAGGCGGTAGAGAAAAAGATGGAGCTGTTGAAATAGAGCTTGACATGAGCAAGACCGAACTTGCCCAAAGGCTCGGTACGATCAGTGAGACTATCTCTCGAACTCTTGGCAAGATGAAATCAAGCGGCATTATTGATACCAACGGTAAAAGAGTCATCATCCTGGATATGGATATGCTCGAGGAAGTAGCCTCTGGTATTGGGAAGTAAAAGCAGTTTCGAATTACGAATTTCAAGCGACGAACTGTTAAAGTGCCAAAGTCAAGAAGTGTCAATGTATTTTATTTATTGACTTTGGTACGTTGGCATATCAAGGCCAGCCCCACTTTTCAGCCACATTTCAAAAATTTTCTCCATCCTTGACTTAAGTCAAAGGCAACTAATCCTATCAACTTTATAATCTAAAGTTAGATTTAAGCTTTTTAAGCGGTAAAGGAGGTTGTCATGGCAACTAAAACGGTCAGAAAGATCATCCATATAGATGAAGAAAGATGTAACGGCTGTGGTCTTTGTGTGAGCCCATGCGTTGAAGGGGCTATCGAGATAGTTGATGGCAAAGCTAAAGTTGTAAAAGACGAGCTTTGCGATGGGGCAGGCTTCTGCCTGGGCATCTGCCCGATGGATGCGCTCACCATTATCGAGCGCGAAGCTGATGAGTTCAGCGAAGATGCTGTACGCGAGCATAAGGCTACTCATAAAGTAGATCCGGTAACTCAGTATTGCCACTGGTGCCGCACGCCCGATACCGTGCGCCCACTTCTTCCGGCCCGCTATCAAGGAAATAGCGTTTGGGTCTGTGTGAAATGTCTGCCACCGCTTATTCATGGATAATGTCGAAGCAGGGCTAAAGCCCTGCGCTACGAGCTAGGAGTAAATAAAAGGAGGATGAGAGATGTTTTGTTATCAGTGCGAGCAAGTATCAAAAGGTAAAGGTTGTACAGTGGCAGGGGTTTGTGGAAAAGATGCAGAAACTGCCGCCCTTCAAGACCTTCTAATCCATGCGCTAAAAGGGATATCCCTTTTAGCATCCGAGGGAAGGAAGGTTGGCGTAATTGACTCAGAAACAAACATGTTTACGATCGAGGCGCTTTTTGCAACTCTAACCAACGTAAACTTCGACCCGGAAAGGCTGGCAGGATTGGTTAAGCGTGCAGTTGAATTAAGAGAGGGCCTCAAAGAAAAGGTGAAAGCCGCTGGTGGTAATGTTGAGTTTGGGCAGACCTGCGTAAACTTTGTGCCTGATTCGACTATCGAGGGTATGGTTAAACAGGGCGAAGAAGTAGAAGAAATAGTTCCCAGTCCAACAATTGATCCTGACATCCAGTCCTTGCAAGATATAACCCTGTTGGGATTGAAAGGCGTCGCCGCTTATGCATATCATGCGCAGATACTTGGGCAAGAAGATGATTCAGTTTATGCGTTTATCCATGATGCAATGTCAGAGCTTGCCAGGAACGAGCTTGGACTTAACGAGTGGATCGGCATGGCGTTAAAGTGCGGCGAGATAAACTTGCGTGCAATGGAGCTTCTTGATGCGGCAAATACCGGTGCTTACGGTCATCCCACCCCAACTAAAGTTCCGCTTGGCACAAAGAAGGGGAAAGCTATCCTGGTCTCAGGGCATGATCTAAAAGATCTCAAAGACATTTTAGAGCAGACTGTAGATAAGGGGATTTATGTATATACTCATGGGGAAATGCTTCCGGCTCACGGTTACCCGGAGCTAAAGAAGTATCCGCATTTTTACGGGCATTATGGAACCGCTTGGCAAAACCAGCAAAAAGAGTTCCCGGATTTTCCAGGTGCGATTGTTATGACAACAAATTGTATCCAGAGGCCTTTTGACACATATAAGGACAACATCTTTACGACCGGTCCTGTAGCATGGCCGGGCGTGACCCACATAGCCGATGGAGATTACACCCCAGTGATCGAGAAAGCGCTTGAGATGCCAGGATTTACACAGGATATCGAAGGCAAGTCAGTCATGGTCGGTTTTGCAAGAAACGCGGTCCTTGGAGTTGCCGATAAAGTTATCGATGCGGTCAAAAGTGGCGCTATTAAGCATTTCTTCTTAGTTGGCGGCTGTGATGGAGTCAAGAAAGAGCGTGGCTACTACGCTGAGTTCGTCGACAAGACACCGGAAGATACCGTGGTCCTTACGCTGGCTTGCGGGAAGTTTAAGTTCTTTGACAAAGACTTAGGCGATATCGGTGGCATACCAAGGCTACTAGACGTTGGTCAATGCAACGATGCTTACTCAGCGATTAAAATTGCCTCTGCTCTTGCTGAAGCTTTTGGTGTTGGCGTGAATGACCTTCCGCTATCGCTTGTCCTTTCATGGTACGAACAAAAGGCTGTGTCGATCTTGCTTACGCTTCTTCACCTTGGCATCAAGGGTATCCGCCTTGGGCCATCGCTCCCGGCGTTTATTACGCCAAATGTGCTCGATGTCCTGGTCAAGAACTTTGACATCAAGCCGATAACGACGCCGGATGAAGACCTTAACGCTATATTAGGTCAAGAAGTCACGGCGGGTGCTTAGTACCCGTAAAGCTGGGGTTTAGTTCCGATCCGCTGGTTTAAAATGTAAAAAGAGGGTATAAAAGGTCCGGAGATATAAAGCCTCCGGACCTTTTGATTGTTGAGTATTGTTTGTTACGTATTGCTGGTGGACGAGAGAAAAACGAGCGATTTCCAAATGGTGACACCTAGAGGCACTATTGCGAAACTACCTTTTCTGCTGCGGGCATTTATGTGTACATTAAGCATATCGCTACTTACGAGTCAAATCGCCTTTGCTGCAAGCGATAGCATATCTTTACAAAGAACGCTAAGGATTGGAAGCGGTGACGAAGATCCCAGGCGTCTGCAGGCGCGTCTCATCGAATTGGGATATTCTCCCAGTCCAGCAAACGGCGTTTTTAGTTGGCAGACTTACTATGCAGTTGTTGCTTTTCAGAAAGTAAATAAGCTGGCAAGGGACGGTATAGTTGGTCCAAAGACTTACCAGTCGCTGGATAACCCCAAAACAATCGGGGCTCGTTACAGCGGAGACCATGTCGAGATAAGCAAGGCTTATCAGGTCTTCTTGTCGTCAAAAATGGCCGGGTCGCAAAAATAATTAACGCTTCTACTGGCCTCCGGGGCTATACCACTCCAACAGTTAGCGCACCTGTTTACCTGAAGCCGGGTTACAAGTGCTGGTCAAGAAAATATGGCGGCATAAGGTACCTATCCCGGATTCAAAATATGTTTATGATAACACTCCCATTGGTTCAATGGTCTACGTGTACTAGCAGCTACCTGAGCCATTAGAAAAACTAACTCCTGCTTTTGTTTTGATTTAATTTCCAAGTTAAGCTTAAGAAAATTGAGTTAGCTAACGATAATACTAAAAATAAATAATAATTACTTTAGGGGGACTGTTAGATGAGAAGAAAGGGACTGAAGACAATTACCGCTCTTTCCACTGCAATTGCCTCAGCTTTGGCGGTTACAGGACTAGTTGCCAGAAAGAAAAGGCAGCAGGAGTGCGATTGCTTGGAACCCGGCTGCAACTGTGAAGATATGCATACAGTTGCGCATGTTCCTGAGCCATCTGTGAAGAAGATGTCTTCGCGTGTAAAGGTGCTGGGTAAGCGTAAAGGTGCTCAGGCAACAGAGGCAAGTTCGCACCCTGCATCTTGGCAAGCCAAAGAAAGACTTCTTACCAATGAGAAAATTGCAAAGGCGATTCTGGATATGATCAATTGGAAGAACGCGGCTACTCCAGAAGAGGCGGTTGATGTTCGCAGTATCTACTTTATGAGACACGGCGCGAATAACACGATGGTAGTCGATTTTTATACCGGCGATTACAGGAAGTCAAGATACAAAAGCGAGCTAAACTGGCTATGGCGCGATATCTTTTTAGCAGATGAGTTCTGGCACGCTGATTTCACGAAGGTAAGGATCAACGTAAAAAATAAAAGGGCTGGCCGAACTCTGGAGACGATAACCTGTAAGTCAACTGACATTCGCAAATATCTTTTGAAAGAGACTTCACTCGAAGAGTTTCAGCAGAGTTGGACCAGAAAAAAAGCAACGACAGCAAGCAAGGTAGCTAGCAAAACACCAGGCAAGAAAAACAGCAAAACTATAGGCAGTAGTGTGGCAATTAGCAAAATCAGACCCGCAGCAAAATCAAAAAAAGCAACAACTAAAAAAGCAGAATCTAAAGCAATGCACACGGAAAAGGATAAACTAGTAACCAAAACAACTACCCAACAAACAAAGGCAAAACAGCTGAAACGTGCTTAATAACGGATGCAATCCGCAAAAAAGCCGGCTTAAAAAGCCGGCTTTTTTGTTCCTGACTCGGTCCAAAACGGTAAATATTATTTGGCTTTTAAGCTATTGGCTTCTTTAAGTCGTTTTGGTTATTCTGACCAAGGCAACTCTTCGTTGCTGCATCGATTGCACTCTAAATCGGGCTCCATCGTATAAAACTTCCTCGCCGGGTCGCGGGATATGTCCCAAGCGGGAGAGTATCCACCCGGCCACAGTATCGTACTCAGGTGACTTAGGGATATCTAATTTAAACCGCTCGTTTAACTCATCTATAGGTAGTCTGCCGTCAACAACTACTTCACGCTCACTTATTGCTTTAATAAGCTCCTCTTCTTCGGGCTTGCCGCCAAATTCGCCGACTACTTCTTCGACGATATCTTCGATTGTTACAATACCGGCAGTACCGCCGTATTCGTCTAACACGACCGCCATATGAAGCCTGCTTTTCTGCAGGTCTTTAAGGAGGCTGATAGCGCGCCGCGTTTCGGGTACATATAGAACCGGCTGCATAACTTCTGCCGCAGGCGCATCCAATCTACCTTTTTCAATATAATCAATAAAGTCTTTGATATGGACTGCGCCAATAATATTGTCTAGGTTCTCCTGATATACAGGGAGCCTGGGGTGGCCGCTCTTTTTGGCTTCCTCCAGAGCGTCTTTTACGGTTGCTTCGGCATCGACTGCTGCAATATCGGGACGCGGCACCATTATTTGTCGCGACAGCACATCTCCAAACTCAAAAGCCTGGCGGATCAATTCTTTTTCCTCATCCATTAATGCGGAATGTTGGGTCACCAAAAGCTTTAATTCTTCCTCAGTGGTTCCGGGTGCAGTATCCTCGGGCTTGATGCCGAAAGCCCTTATTATTATATTGGTTGAAATGGTAAGGAGCTTTGTTACCGGATAAAATATAGTACTTAACCATTCCAGTGGCCTTGAAAGTATGAGCGCTATGGTTTCCGATTTTAAGATAGCAACTCTTTTCGGTACGAGCTCGCCGAAAACGAGCGTGGTATAAGAAATTCCGAGTGTGATTAGAACAACTGCCACAGCATTTGATGCCCTTGAGATCAGCGGAATATTGAGGTTTCTTATAAACTCACTTAACCTGCCGGAGAGCTGCGCTGCGGCTACGGCGCTGGCCAGGAATCCCGCCAGGGTTACCCCCGTTTGAATTGTGGCAAGAAACCGGCTTGGGTCTCTTAGGAATTTTAAGACGGTCTGGGCTGATTTAGAGCCCTTTTCGGCTCTGGGTCTAATGCGGGTTTCACGAACCGTAATCACGGCTATTTCCGCACTGGCAAAAAGGGCGTTTAGCAAAACCAAAATGCCAATGAGTATAAAATTGAGCAACAGCGGATCCATGGACTCCTCACTTTTATCTAATAAGTATAGATTACCACAAAAAAAGTTCAATTCACGGCAACAAGAAGCAATAGATTTACGCAAGCTTTTGATATTTAGAGCCAACCGTTCGTTTGCCTTATGCTTAATCGGCCGATAATATTTATTGACATGCTTTTAGCTATATAAGTAAGATTTAATTAGAAAATTCTTGAAATGGGAATCTAGCGATGATACGGCAAACAATTGGCAAAAAAGCAATACAGGGTCTGGTATTATTAATCACCCCTGTTTTCCTTCTTTTTTTAACTACAGCATCTTTGGTCATAGCCCAGGATACCGGCAAAATTGTTTACGATCGCTGCACAGAGTGCCATGTTGCTGGCAAAGATAGCAAAACCGGAAAAACTTACTGGGAAGGGCGTAAGTTAACCGATAAGCAGTGGGCCAGTATTGTGGATAATATGGTTAGGTATGGAGCTAGGCTTTCAGAAAGCGAAAGCCGCCTCGTTGTGGAGTATCTGACCGCTATGAGCAAAGGCAGCTTCAAACGCCAGGGAACAAACATAAGGCAGATTAGGCGTATTAGCTTTGACAATTTAATTAAAGTTGCAAAGGGTAAAACAGTGGCTAAAGCAGAAGCCGATCTTGATTCTGACCTTAAGGTGGTGCAGGGCGCTAACAGCACGCTTCCGCCGGTAGCAGGTACGCCGTCAACGAACAATGCGCCTACTCTGAATGCGCCTCTGGGCAGCTCTGCAAGCGGAACCGTACCGGCCGTTCCACATGAACAGGCGAAGACCGGTGTTGAGATGATCTGGTACCTTCTGGGAGGTGGCTCCTTGATTGGTGCGGGTATGGCTATAAGAAATAGAGGTAAGCTTAAAAAGGTAGGTAAGTAATAGGATTGATGAGCTATTGCGGCCTGAGCAAGTAGTGTAGCCGGTTTACGTTAAACGCATCGGCCGGCTTTTTGTTTTTTATGTTATTAATGCCGTTTATTGCCTCCGAATTGGTCGGATCAAATGCAAGAGCCTGCCGATAGGCTTCGATGGCACTATCATTTTGCCCTAACTTCTCGTATGCTTTTGCCTCGTAGATATACATATCTGCCGTGTAGGGAAATATATCTATTGCTTTTCTGAAAATATCTATCGCTTCTTGATAGTCCTCAGTTTCATAATAGAAACGGCCGAGCTCAAGGTATGGCGAGGGGTCGCCGCTATATAGGATATTAGAATTACTCTCAGCCTTGGAAACTTCTTCTTGCAGAGATTCTTTTTTACCGATCAGCGCCAGACGGACTTCTTGTACCTCCGGCGATTCAGGCTCGATTAAATCGGCTTTTTTAATTGCCTGGTAACACTCGGCGTATTTATCAAGGACAAAGGCTGCCTTTGCAAGGTTGATATATGCAGCTGCATCGACCGGGTTATTGCTTGCTACCGCTTTTGCTTTTGCAAAGTCCTGCAGGAGCTCCGCACGAGTTTTTGGCCTCTCGCCCCTTTTATCTTTTTCTACGTCTTTGAATATATTCTTAACGGCCCGCATGATGCTTATATGCTGGGGCTTGCTGTTTACCAGAACCCCTATAACGTTTAGCCTGGTTTTAGCACTGTATTTAGGATTGCAGGTGGTAAGAGTCACTCTTGGGTCCGATGTTAGCTGCAGGTTAGAGGTATCTGAAGGATCGGTTATAACCGATTTATCAACCTGATACTCGTAAATAAAATCGACGGTTTCAAGAATTATTATATCCCCCCTGGATAACTCATCGAGCCTATTAAACGGGTGGGTGAAAGTAACCCTGTGGCCTGCAATCCCTACATTGCCTCTATCTCCAGGATTTGCAGTTCCTGTATAATGGCCGGGGCCAAGCTGCAATACCTCAGGACCCGTCCCCTCGAGGACAACCTGGTTTACCCCGATTTTTGGAATGATGATTTTGGTTTTAGGGAAGGGTGCAAGCATTTTGCGTTTTTGCCCTTTGGTCTGCACTTTGCCGGTAGAGCCAATTATTGATTCTTCGTTGGGGAGCTTGCCCAAAGAAATTAAAAGTTCCTGGTTTTTGCGCAGTTTAGATGCCTGCGCCCTCTGGCTTGCAGCCTGCTTCTCCCAGGCCTTCATAAGATGCGCAGATCTTATATATCCGTAGCCCTCGGTCAAGAAGGGAAAAGCTAAGACGGTAACGCCGAGCACGATAAGAACAGCTGCTAGGTTATCGCGCAGCTTACGCTTGATATTTTTTCTTTTAGCGCTTGGCATTGCAGTTAAATCCTTCATACTAAGTCTCGTCTATCTTATCGGCTTTATCTTATTTACAATAATGCTTCAGTAAAAGCTTATTTGATTTATTGTTGAAGTAGCAAAAATCCAACCCAATTCTTCTTGTCTTATCTTACTCCGAGGGACTCTGCAAAGATATGTATTTCCAATATTTGGTATTTATGTTAGTATAAGCGGCGGGTCTTTTATCCAAAAGACTTTTGAAGGAGAGGTCTACATTGGGCTTAGTAGGTTTTAAATGCGCCAAGCCTTCACGCAAGCACGGTAGGGCAAAGCTTGTTTCGTTTGAGGATTGCATCTCCTGTGCGCAGACCACTAATAATGAGTGTCACTTTACCGCACCAATCATAAAGGCAATACTGGATAGAGAGGAAGAGAAAAGGGAAGCTATTACTGTAACTCAATTATCCGGATGCCTAAGAGAATCTTACCTGAGCTCTAAATATGATTACTATGCTGATCTTGAACAGCTCTACTTTGCCTTCAGGGGTGAGATTGCCCATCTTATAATCGAGCGCTATCAAGAAAAGGATGCTGTAGTAGAACAGCGGTTTTACCGCGAATACAACGGCATAAAAATATCAGGAAAGCCTGACGTAATCCTAGTAGATAAGAAGCTTATCCGCGATTATAAGACGACGAAGGAAGTACCACGGTTTAGCTACCCTTACAGAAATCACAGCCAGCAGCTAAATCTTTACGCCTGGCTTGTTCCATATGAGATAAAGCGGCTACAAGTAGTTTATTTGGATATGAAAGGTGTTAAAGTTTGTGAGGCCCAGCTTTGGAGTGAGAAGGAGGTAGAGGCACTTTTAAAAGAAAAACTGCCGGTTCTTGACGCTGCATTTAACCGTGGCATAGTACCGCCTGCTGATTTTGATAATTGGCAATGCAACGGCTGGTGTAACGTAAAAGCCATATGTCGCAAACTCTACGAAGGCGAGTTGATTACAAAATTAAGTGCGGGTTAACATATTGGTTAACAAATGAATGGGTATTTGTTCAGCCTGGTATTTGTCTGGTCTGCCGCCGGTAAAATTTAATAGATATGCTTAGAGGGATTCCGTTTGGAATCCCTCTTTTTGAACAGGGTATTTGCCCCGTTTAGCCTCCAGAATCGCGGGTAGAACACGTTTAAAGGATCATTTAGGATTCTATTAATAAATAGCATTTTCCGATACTGGAGAGTGCAGAAAGAGGTGTTTGTCATGGCAGAAACAAGAGGTTTTGACATCGCAGGTGAAGAGACGCCCATGACGGACGACGAGGTATATGATATAGTTATGCAGCTCTTCGCAACCGATGAGCGGATCGATCCTACTTATATTGAGGTGAGCGTGAACAACGGCGTAGTTCACCTTGAAGGGTCTGTAGGCACGCAAGAAGAAAAAGAGATGGCGGAGAGCCTTCTAGATGACGTCGAAGGGATACAGTCGGTGATAAACGATCTTGAAGTAGTCCAGTCGGATTATAATGCGCCGCCCGAGTGGCCGGGCGTAGCCGAACCAGAAGAACAGGAATTTGAGGACGTTGAAGTTTTGCCTGCGGATGAGGATTTGGTATCGGAAGACCCGCTTGAAGTCGTCGAAGAAGGTAAATCCTATGTTCCACCGAATGAACCAATATTTCCGACCGAGCGCGCCCACTCGGCTGAGCGGATGCGTGAGAGAGTCGCCGAGGAACGGTCAACCGGTGAATCAAGAGATCAGTTATAAGAATTGTTGCTTTACGTTTTCGGTTATTGATTTAAATGGCCAAAAGGCCAATGATACGGATTTTGCTCCTAACCTTTGGCTTTTGCATAATCATCTTTTACTGCACTCAATCTTGACACGCACTCTGCGGGCAGGTATGTTCAATACGCTAATTTAAGGTAAAATAAAAAAAGAACCGGATGCGCCCGTAGCTCAGGGGATAGAGCGTTGGTCTCCGGAACCAAAGGCCGCAAGTTCGAATCTTGCCGGGCGCGCAGAAAAAAGCTCAACCTTACCTCCTGAGCGACTGCTATTTATTGGCTTTAGATACGTACTTGCCGATTACCCTTTTTGCTGGCTTGCTGTATTTATCCATGGTTCCCAAAATATTCCTAAATAGGTTGCTGTTTATATTTGAGTAATAGATAATTGGTTTATAATATCCCTAGTACCGTAGGCAACCATGCTAGGTTTTATTGAATCTAGTCTGAGTGCAAATAGTGCTTTGAACGGCATCTTCGGGAGGATTAATAATGAGAAATGTTTTTAAGCAGACCAAAAAGGCCGGTTGGATAAGAAGTGTGCCTATTATCATGGTTATTATAATTCTCCTTTTCACCATTCTTAGCAGCCTTGGCTGTAGCGGCGGGAATCCGCAGACGGAGGTCAATGTCGTATCGCCAAAGCAAACCCAACCAGATTCAACGAAAGACCAGGCGCCAAACAATAAGGAAAAACTTTTATCCGGCTCGCAAGAACCAAAATATTTAGATGCGCTATCCCAGCAAATTGCACAATGGAGCACCATAGTGGACAGCCTCGGGAAGTTGATAGAGAACCCCATTGTAGAGGATAAAGCCTGGTCTACGCAGGTGAAAGCGGAGCTAGATGCAATGCGGAAGGTTGCAAAAGATGCGAGCAAGTTATCTGCGCCAGAGGGGTATGAAGATGTCCATGGACTCTATATGCGGGCTGTTGAAGATTATAGCTGGGTGGCGGATAATCTCGGCAAAGCTGTGGATAGCCTAGACGTGGGATTACTAACCCAGTGCAACGAGAGAATGAATAGCGGTACCGACCGTATCGATGAAATGCGGAAACTGATAGATAATAGGGCCAATAGCAACCAATAGGCCCCTAATCTCATATTAGGTAGCAATATTAGCTTTAACTTAAATTTAGCTTCTCCCAGAGGCATACCTGTTACGTGCCTGTTAATAGCCTCTACTGCCAAATACAAGATCCCCTTAGCAAATAATACCTTTGGTCATTGCCTGGCCATTGCCGGCAAGGCAACCGGTGAGCAGGATTGTTATCCATAAGGCGGCGATATTGAGCTTGGGAAGATATCTTTAAAAAAACGCTATTGACTAGCTTATTCCGTGCCGATAATATAAAATAAAGTGTATACCCATACGGGTATAGGTATAGAAAGGAGGAGAATAAATGGCTGACGCACCAAAATTATCACTCGTCCTGATGTCTCCGGATATGGAGAAAATCCATGCGGGAGCCTTGATGGGCTCAATAGCCGCTGCATCAGGCATGGAAGTCAACTTCTTCGTTACCATGGATGCTCTTAAGATGTTTCTTAAGGACACCGTCTCCAAGATGGACTTCAAGCTCGGAGAAGTGGGTAGCAAGCTAATGGAAAAGAACGTAGACCCCTTCTACAAAATGATCGAAGATGCGAAAGAAATGGGTGAGCTCAAAGTATATGCTTGCTCGCTGGTTGTCGATGTTATGGGCTGGAAAAAGGAGGATATGCTCGATATCGTAGATGATATCGTGGGCGTCACTGCATTCTTTGGCATGGCCGAGGGTGGCCAAATCATGGTGCTTTAGGATACCGTTCAAGTATCTTAGGCACCTATTTCTTTGTTTTGTTAAGTGAAGGTTATCACAATTGCACAAGTTTGAAAGGAGGCTAGAAAATGTCAGACTTAGCGCAAGTAGATAAAACGGTGGATGCTAGAGGTTCATATTGCCCAGGTCCACTAATGGAGCTAATAAAGACAGTCAAGGCAGCATCGGTAGGGCAAGTTATCGAGGTGCTGTCGTCAGATCAAGGCTCGGCAAAAGATATCCCAGAATGGGTTAAGAAAGTAGGGCATGAACTGATTTATAACGAGAAAGCCCAGGATGGGGATTACTGGCGTATTGCCGTAAAGAAGGTTAAGTAGGAGGAGAGCGGTTTGAGCAAAGATGTTGTAATTTTGGGCGGCGGTACGGGCGGCACGATGGTCGCAAACCATATCGCCCGCACCATGCGAAATGAGGTAAGGAGTGGTGAGATAACTATCACTCAGATTACCAGCTCTGACAAGCATATCTATCAGCCGTCTTTCCTGTTTGTGGCGATAAACCATGCTAGAGTTCAGGATTACACCCGCTCCCAGAAGAGCCTGCTTTCGACTGGGGTTAATCTTGTGGTGGATACGGCCACCAAGATAGACGCTGCATCCAATACAATTACACTGCAGAGCGGTAAAACAGTCTCTTATGACATCCTGGTTATCGCTACTGGAGCCTATCCGGACTTTAGCTCAGTTCCTGGGCTAGCCGAAGCGGCGGATAATTTCTATACACCCGAAGGTGCCGAGAAGCTTCGTGACAAGCTCTTAAGCTTTGAAGGCGGCAAGATAGTCATAACAATTGATGTACCACACAAGTGCCCAGTTGCTCCAATGGAACTAGTGTTTATGCTCGATGACCTATATAGGAGAAAGGGCATAAGGGATAAGGTTGACCTGCTTTATACCTACCCGATTGGCAGGCTGCACTCTTTAGAGCCATGCGCAAACTGGGCTGCACCAAAGTTTGAGGAGCTAGGGATAAACTCGGAAATATTCTTTAATGTAGAGTCGGTTGACCCGGATAAGAAAGTAGTGAAAACCGTCGAAGGCAGTGAAGTGCCCTTCGATATCCTTATCTCTATTCCGGCTCACCGTGGAGCCAAGGTAATACAAGAATCAGGCTTAGGTGACGAGGGAGGATTTATCCCAACCAATCGACATCTGCTGAAGGCTGAAGGCCACGACAATATCTATGTACTAGGAGATGCCACTAATCTACCCATCTCAAAGGCAGGCTCAACTGCTCACTACGAAGCAGATGTAGTAGCAGAAAATATTATCTCCGAACTGAGAGGATTGCCGCCATCTCATTACTATGATGGCAAAGTATTCTGTTTCGTTGAAGCTGGCTTAGATAGCGCGACCTATATCACGTTTAGCTACGATAAGCCTCCGGCACCAGTGCCGGATAGCGAGATGATCCACTGGTTCAAGCTGGCTTTTAACGAAATGTACTGGCTCTCTGTTCGGGGCATGCTGTAGGGAGGATTGCCATGGTTGACAATGGAACAGCTGCTGCCGAGCAAATAGAGCAAAACACTAAACACATACGAACCGATGAGCTGGCAAGTTTTATAACGGCAAGTCTAGATTCGATGACCCCGGCCATTGTGCAGCGTCTGGCGGCTACCGTATCCCAGATGGCAGAGCTAGTAGATATTATTAATACTGACGAGATGAAGAACCTGCTGTCTACGGTATCCGCAATGACCGATAATCTTGAGCGCTCTTTAGTTACCATGAAAGAGCTAGAGGAAAGCGAGGCTATAGCCGGACTTGCAAAAATAGGCGTGTTCGCTGACGCCCTAAGGAGCTCTTTAACTGCTTCTTTGGTCGTGCGCTCTCTCTCATCAGTACTAATGCTTGCAGAAATGGGAGACAAGCTGCTTGAAGCGGTTCACGATGCTAAGCATGAGGTTGCAAATGATAACCGCAAGCTCGGTCCCAGATCTCTTTTAAGTGCGCTTAAAGACCCACAGCTGCAGGAGAGTTTAAAGTTTTTGCTGGCAATTAGTAAAAGGCTTCCCGCGGTTCTAGAGGGTCTCTAAGTTCTAGAGAGCCTCTAAGTAGCAAAGCATACAGTTTTATATAAACCCCGTGCAGCACTTAGCGTTCTGCACGGGGTTTATAACTTAGTTGTACGTTTGGTGTTGAGCTGGTAACATAGCTATAAGAAGATTTAATATTTTTGTGACAAATTTGGTGCCAATTGGTATATGATGGAGAAAAGGAAGGATTGATTGACGTGGCTGGAGTTGAAGAAGCTAAGCTTGCGTTAGAAAAAGAAAGTGTGGTCTTGCCGGCCTCTGAGGCTACCCCGGCCACGATCATCGATAGTACCAAGCGGATATTCTCAAAAGGTTATAAAGGAGTCGAGCTTATCGGCAAAGTAGGAGATGCTCAGATATGTTTTATAGAGCTTATGGATACTGATGGCGCCACCAACTTTGACGAACTTGGTGAGGATATAAAGCTTAATTTAATGAACGATAGTGCCTTAATTGAAGACGGCATGATTGCAGATTCAGCCACTGTTCAGGCAACCAATCCAAAGTCCTGGGACAGACTTAGTGGCTGGATAAGGGTAGATAATGATTACTTTAATATAAAAGATGAGGAGAACATGCCGCCTTCAAAGCAGATCGAGGCTCTTTTAGAGGCAGGAATGGCCATAGCGGAGAGCCTCGATGGCCAAGGAAAACTTGACCTCATATTAAGACCCACTGAACTTCATACCGCACTGCTTAAGGCATTAATGGAAGCCAGGGGAGTCGAAATGAGACGGATAGAACAAAATGAAATTATAGGGAACTAAGCTTTTACTATGTTTTCACTGCTGGTGGAGATCAATATTATATTGAAGTTATTAGATAATGCTTGCAATGCAAGCATTATTTTTTGTTTAACCAGCGTTAAAGTGGGTACAAGTAAGTTAGCTGTTTATTGAGCTACTATATAGCGAATTAGAGCTGGACTGGCGTTAAAATATGGAGGTGCATATGATTTAGTACGGTACGCATAGTAGAGTACACATGGTTGATTTCGATTGGGGTTTAAACTTTAATGCCGGTGGCCGTTGACAAAAGCGCAAAGTGATTGCTTGTTTGCAATCTACATAAGCGCTAGACAGGGTTTCATTCTCAATAAAAAGGGAATAGAACGATTGAGAATCATTTTTATAGTTAAGGGGGAACCACCGATGATCGACAAACGGCTTAAGTTGTTGCTTCCATCAAAGCCAGAAAGCCTGAATGCGATCAGAGATGAGGTTCGTAGCTTTATTTCAGGGACAGCTTATGAAGATAAAACGTCGGATATACTGCTAGTTATATCGGAGGCCTGCACAAACGTTGTACGCCACGCGTATCCAAAGGGACGAAGAAAAGCTGTAATAGTAGTGGAATGCGATCTCAAGGATGATTACCTTACCATAATGGTTTGCGATAATGGGAAAGGGTTAACGCCTGCATGCGACGCTCCGCTTTTTACCGAAGACGGGGGGTTTGGACTTTTTTTGATGCAAAAGCTGTCAGATAAATTCAAATGCCACTCTTCCCCAGGTTCAGGAACGGTGGTTCAAGTGGCGTTTAAAAATCCAGCGCACCATGCATTGAAGTTTAATAGGAGGGTGGCCCATGCAGTAGTTGAGCCAGCCTCAGTCTTGCTGCATTCATTTATCGATACGTTTTCCCATCCCAAAAGAAATTTCCTTGCTTACCGGGCATGTTTTGAGGATGGTTTGTCCTCCGCTGTATACAACCTGAAGTCGTATTGGAAAGCCGTCGCTATCCTGCATTTCATAAGGTCAAGGCTAGGCGACCTTGAGAAATCACTAAAAAACGAGAGCTATAGTTTAGCAAGGATTGAGATCGAGGATATGGTTGAGCAGGTCAAGGTTCTTAAGCAAGAGTTTTGCCATGTGCCTCCAGAAGGACGCATCTTACTCAAAAGATACCTTGAACACTCCATAGACAAACTTTCACGTCTTGAGCAAGCTGTAAAAGCCGGTGAGCCTAAAAAGAAAACCAGGTTTTCAGCCATGTGTGCCTTAAACGAAAAAAATGAAATCGCCTATCTTATATCACAGCTATTAACTGACCTTGGCAAGGTAGCCGACGATAAAATAGGGTGCTGGGTCTCGCTTGATAAGGAGCCATTAAAGCTTATCTAAATCCTTATAAGGTAAAAATCCTTATAAGGTAAATCATAACCCGTCGTTGAGATTGAAAATTGGCTAAGATTGACCTTGCCGGCTTTATAGCTATTCGCTGCCAAGTGTAGTTGTGGCGCAGCTGGAGCATTTAGAGCCGTTATCTTGTTTAGTTTCCCCGTTGCCTACATTTTTTGCGGTTGATTTTTCCTTCTTGCCGTTTGGCGACTTGTAATCGGTTACATAAAACCCGCTGCCTTTAAAGGAAATACCAACCGGGAAGAAAATCTTGCTCACTTCGCCTTTGCAGTTCGGACAATCCTTAATTGGCTCATCGTTGATAGACTGCATTACTTCAAACGTATGATTGCAAGATTTACAACGATACCCATAAACCGGCATACTCTCTATCACCCATCAAAATGTTTTATAGAAATTTTACCAAAAACTGCGGCCAATTGCATCCCAAAACTATGCTTTTATAAGGGATAAGGCGGGAAAAGGCAAAAGGATAAAGGGGTAAATAGCCCAAAGATTCTTTATTCTGGTTAACCTCTTCATCCTTTATCCATACACCCTGCTCAATTGACATAAATTCACTTTTCAAGTACTATCTTAAAGGCAAATTATATAGTCAATTTGGAGGGATTCCCGAGCGGCCAAAGGGGACGGACTGTAAATCCGTTGGCGAAGCCTTCGAAGGTTCGAATCCTTCTCC
>JAIMBH010000014.1 GCA_023511485.1 Bacillota bacterium
TGAGAGATTGCATGCTACTACGAGAGTCAACTGTTTATTAGTCTTATCTTTTTGTCCGGCACTAGGGGTGCAGTCCACTGAGCAGTGGCCTCATAAGTGGGCGTCGTATAGGCAGTCGCCACTACTGACGAGAGGAAACAAACCAGCACGCCCATTATAATTAAAACTTTTCTTTTCTTTATAACTTCTAGAAACTTAAGAAGCTAGTACGATTCTTTCAAGCCAGTATTACCTCTAAGATTAGTGTAAAATTAGTGATAGAATTTTAGGCGATCATTCCATCGATCTTCTACTCCTATCAATACCTTAAATCATACTGGCTTAAACTTTTTGCGTTGGACTAATTTAAGATTGTTTATTAGTAGAACTTCAGGATAGTTAAATCGGTAGCATGGCGATAGCACCAATGCGGATTACCGCAAATATTTTCTTGCTAATCCAAGTAAGCCCTCGCTCAAAAATAGTTCCCACATCTGCTGCCTTCTTTGCCTGTCATAAGCAGCGCGCTTTTCATCATCTGATAGAACCTCGTAAGCTTCCCTAATCTCCATCCATTTCTTGGACGCCGCTTCTCTGTCCTGAGCTGGATTTTTGTCTGGATGATACCTTAAGGATAATGCTCGATATGCTTTTTCTATTACCTCTCTAGAGGCCTGGGGGTCTACTTCTAAAACTTTATAGTAGTCAGTCAATGCGTAATCCTCCAGATCGGTTCTTAATGAGTATTTTTTGAAAATTGCTGCAGTTACTTGTTGCTTGTTTTCATTAGCTGGCAACTGGTAACTGCAGCACTGACCGCTAATGGGTGACCTTGGCACCCTAATTATACTATGCAAAAACCCGTCGATGACAGTATAATTAGAAACAGCAGAGAGGTGCCTCCTGGCTAGGCTTAATTCCAAAGCAGTATCATAAGGTGAATAATATGCGCATTATCGAGTCATTTAAAGATTTTATTAAGAATGAGGATCCTATCGTTTGGAAGAGCCTGATTATAGCTTCAAGTTTAACGCTTGCTTTTTATATCTTTGTCTTGATCTATACCAGGTAGAAATAGTAAACTTAGCTACTCTGGTAGCCTTACTAAATAATCGTAAGCGGTAAGCGCTGCTTTTGCGCCTTCGCCTGCCGCTATTATAATTTGCTTTTCCGGAACATTTGTTACATCGCCTGCAGCAAAAAGACCTTCTACATTAGTGCGATTGCTGCAATCCACCATAATTTCCTGTCGTTCATCCAGATTAACTAGCCCTTTAACAATTGCCGAGTTTGGCTCTGAACCGATCTCGACAAATATCCCCCTCACAGAAAGCTCCCGTTCTTCTCCTGTTTTTCTTTCTTTTATCTTCATCCACTCTACAAAGTTATGCCCTTCTACCGCTGTAACTTCGTAGCCTTTGTAAACCTCAATATTTGTCGCTCTTAAGACTTTCTCTTGAAGAACTGGATCTGCACTCCAACCGGCTATTGATATTATATAGACCTTCTTTGCAATTTTAATCAACTGCTCTGCGGATTCGAGAGCCGCGTTGCCCCCGCCGATAACGGCAACATCCAATTTTGAAAAAAGCGGTGCATCGCATGTAGCGCAAAAGCTAATTCCCCTTCCAATAAACTGATTTTCGCCCGGTACATTTAGCTTGCGAGGCGACCGCCCGGCAGCTACAATCACGGTCTTTGCCTGAATAACCTCTCCGCCCTGGATAACAACATTGAAAACCGAGTTTTCTTTAGTTATTTTCTCCGCAGTTTTATATACGATAGGTATGTTGAACTCTTCAACTTGCGCCTCAAATTTGGCCATAAGCTCCGGGCCTGAGATTATATTGTATCCCATATAGTTTTCTATATCTGCACTCCAGGCAGCCATACCCCCTATGTTTTTAGTTAATATCATGGCATCTAATTTCTTTCTAGCTGCATATACTGCGGCGGTCATTCCGGCCGGCCCTGCGCCAATTATCACTAAATCCCTCAAAAATATAGACCCCCCGTCACCGTTATCAAGCAGCCAAAGCTGCTTCAAGACTTCCGCGGTCGTAACCAATAATTACTTGCCCGTCAATAACTGTGACCGGTACGGCCAGTTGCCCAGAAACCTCGACTAGCTCACTAACTCGAGCTGGGTCAGCAACCAGATCTATCTCTTCATATTCAACGCCCATATCGGTAAGAAAATTCTTTACCAGCGTGCAAAAAGCACATGTAGGAGTTGTGTAAACCTTTACTGTTTGCGCCACCTTGCTAACCTCCTGGTTCTTTGCCAATTTGTTCCTAGCGCAATATTACCGTGCAATTAGCAGCTTGCACAATTATGCAGCAGGTCTTCGAATACCGTGAACGTGAAGCTCGTTTAGTACATCAACCACACCGGGCACAGAGAATGCTACAAATTCCGCGATTCTTTTTTGCGTAAAATTAGGAACCTCACCAGTTAGAGTCACAACGCCATCTGTAACATCGACTTCCATCTCGGTAAGGTCAAGTCTCGTATTCTTAATCAAAGCGGCTCTAACATCACGAGCTATCTCTGCATCAGCGATCTTCATCTCTGGTTTTACCACAATGTGGTTTACAACATCAATAACACCGGCAACCCAGCGCGCATCGTTTTCGGCCTCTTGCTTTTCTACCCGAGACTTCACAGTTCCTCTTAAAAACACAACACCATCAATCGTCTCTACACTTATCCCTGCCCAATCAACCCATGCATCAAGTTTAAGATTTTGAATAACGTTTTCCGTTATTTCTTCATCGCTTCTAGCAATCGGCGGAACTACGCGGATATTATTTATAACATCTGCGACTCCCCTGACTCTACCGGCTATCTCCTCTGCTAACACCTTCTCGTTATAGGTATCTACCTGTCCATCGAGAGTTATCACGCCGGGCTCTTCGCTGCTTACTCTTATCATCGATTGATCTATTCGTGTATCTGAAGCTAGTGCTCGTTCAACGTCATTGACAATATTAGAGCTTGCCATCTCCGTTATGACCTCCTTTTTTACTTAAAACCCAGGTTAAATGGTTTTCTACCCGAATAGCGAATTTTGAAAACCAAGGGATTGTCTTGAAACGCCAATGTTTCAACATGTCAAAGTCAGTAAATTAAAAGCACCGGCATTTAAGTACTACCTGGCTTCAGCACTTAAAAATACTTTATTGTAGGATTTTTACCTGCTGTAAACTATCTTTCCACCGAGGATAGTATGAGAGATTGAATATTTTGAAGCCTCCTCAATTATATAGGTATAAAGATCGGTAGTAGATTCGGCGATATGTTCAATAGCTATAAAATCAGCCCTTTTGCCAGGCTCGATACTGCCTAGCCTGTCATCCAGACCAAGTATTGCAGCCGCCTCCAGAGTAATCATTTTTACCAATTGCTCGGCACATAGACCCGGCTGCCCTGCCCCGCCACCGGTCTGTTTTTCATAAATAGCAAAGACCTTTCTCGCTTCTGCAAATAAATCCAGATCAGGATTACTTGCCAGACTATCTGTGCCGATGCCAAACCTTAAACCATGTTCAACAAATTTGTGAATTGGTGCTTCGCCCGACCCCAGTAATTCATTTGATGTCGGGCAAACCGCAACTGCGACGCCGCTAGAGCCGAGCAACTCGATATCATCATCGCTTAGCCAAACACCGTGTGCTGCTATAAGCGATTCATTTACTAAACCGCTATCAGCTAGAAATTGCGCAGGTGTCACACCCGATCCACCATCCCTGATAATCTCAAGCTCAAGTCGCTTGCTAATCGCAGAAGCAAGCGACCCTGTACCGTCCCTTATCAATTCAACTTCAGGTTGAGTCTCAGCCAGGTGCACAGTTATTGGCAAATCGTAATCCCTCGCAATGCCTGCACATACTTGGAGGGCAGATCGTGAGAGCGTATAGGGTGAGTGAGGCGACAAGCCTAATTGGAAATTGTCAGCTTCTATAATGCTCTCCGAGCTCTTTATTTTTTCAAATAAATCAACAACTGCATCTTTAAGGTTTCTTTCATCAATACCGACCGCTTCTATATATATAACAGAAGGCAAACCGACCTCAGCTACAGCTTGAAGCCCAAGTCCTGTTCGGGTAATATCTGCTGTACACGTTATCCCGGATTCCAGGTACTTTTGGACACCCTTGCGCGCTGCCGTAAGCCAACCATCCCTCGTCATGCTGCGTCCAGCCTCTATAATTCCTCCAAGCCACTCCGAAAAAGGTGTTGGCCTGGCAAGGAAATCAAACGATGAGCATTCGAGATGACCATGAAGGTTAACCAAGCCTGGCATGATGATTGCGCTACCAAAATCGATAACTTCTTCCTCTTGATTATCATCAAGCAGGCTATCGATATCGCCAACAGCTGTTATAAAACCATTTCTTACTAAGATAGCTCCTCTTTTGATTGGCAAACTTGAGATCGGAAGAACTGTATTTGCTGTATAGATCATGTTTATTTCACCTTTTAGCCCTTTAAAGGAACCTCATACTAGGCTCACATACTATTGGCCTTTTCGCCCTCTAATTGCTTTCTTTCAAAAGAGTTGGTTTCCTTAAGCTTGCACATTCGCAAGCCGAACTTTCACTAATTGAACGGAGAGCCTGGATAATAATCCTGCTTATCACCCTGGACTCGCTATAGAAGATATCGGATAGCTCCTCATGCTTCCAATCTTCAACTATACCTTCGGCATAGTTGACTACTAAGTAGACGCCAGCATAGCACGCGCCTATCTCTCTCGCGAGGTAAACCTCAGGACAAAGGCTTTGACCCACAATGTCCGCTCCCCACTGTTTTAGAACAGATACCTCAGCCGGGCTTTCGAAGTGACGGCCGTCGGTTACTGCGTATATCCCACGCTCAAAAACCTTTGCCGGAGCAATCTGCTTGGCTGCCTGAAGCAAGTTGTTGTGTAAATCCGCACAAATCGCCTTTCGCATAATAAGTAGATAATCGGAGCCAAGACTTACATCTTTTCGCATGGAGTTATCGATATAGTCAGTAGGGATTATTATGTCGCGTGGATTCAAAAGATGGTTGATTGCACCAACGCCACCCTCGGCAAGTATCTTCTTAACGCCAGCTTCTTTAAACACCCAGAAGACCTGTCTTGAAGCATCGGCCCTGCTCACTCCCGATCGCCATCCATGCATTTTGCATGTGAGAGTTAATTTGTCACCTGCTTTGAAATATTTAAAAGGCGGACTATCCCCAAACGGAGTATTAAAGACAAGCCCATCATCGATGATATCAACATCAGGCTCATTTAAAGCCTCCGGAAACTTTATAGAGAATGTGCTTGACCCGCCGATTATTGCGTATGGCGCTTTAGGTATGTTAATGCTCATTAGTATTCAACACTCCAAACCATATGATTGCACTTCGATTTTATAGACGTTTTGCGGTACTGCCATGCTGCGGTTGCCAGTTGCTGAAAGTAAATCGAAAAGTTAAAACCTTCATATATATTTCCGGTATATTATTGAGATTCTTCGACTCAGGCGCTTGCATTACATTGCACTACAATTCAACATTCGAACTTCGAAATTTGTAATTTTCTAGAATCTCTCTATTACCTCATATACCGTATTTCTTCTTGCAGCACGTTTTCCTGTTGCCTGTATAAGGCGTATCATCTCTTCCTTCGACATGGCATAAGCAACTCCAGCCGCTCGCACCACGTTTTCCTCTATCATTATGCTTCCCAGGTCGTCTGCGCCAAATGAGAGGCTTAGCTGGCCGATTTCTTTGCCTTGAGTGACCCATGAGCCCTGTATGTGTTTGACATTATCTAAAAACAATCTTGCAACCGCCAACGTCTTCAGATATTCCCGTGACGAGATAGTCTTTCCCCCAAGCTCTGTGTTGCCCGGCTCATACGTCCAAGCTATAAAGGCTCTAAAACCGCCGGTTTTGTCCTGGAGATTCCTTATTTTGCTCATATGCTCGACTCTATCTTCTATAGTATCGGGACCGCCCATCATCATAGTAGCCGTGCTCTCAATGCCCAATCCATGCGCTTTTTCCATGATTTCAAGCCAGCGCTTGGCCGATACTTTATTTGGACTGACATTTTTGCGATAGTGGTCTACCAATATCTCGGCACCTGCCCCAGGCAATGAATCTAGACCTGCATCCTTTAATCGCTTTAATGTCTCATCCACACTAATACCCGATATATCGGCAATATAGGCGACCTCTGGGGCACCAAAAGAATGGATAGTTATCGAATATCGCTCTTTAATGCTCTTGAGAAGGTCTTCGTAGTAATCAATTTTTAGATCCGGATGAAGGCCGCCCTGCATCATTATCTGCGTACCTTCTAATTCCAAAGTCTCCTCTATTTTTTGGAATATCTCTTCTTTTTCTAAAAGGTAAGCATCGGGGTCATTTTTGTCGCGGTAAAAAGCACAAAACCTGCACTTGCTCGTACAAATATTGGTGTAATTAATATTGCGGTCGATAATAAATGTTACGGTATCTGGATCGTTGAACATGCGCTCTCTTACAGCATTTGCAGTAAAACCTAAAGCCAACAGGTCACCCTCTCGGATAAGGAAGACCGCCTCTTCTTCAGTTAGCCTTCGCCCTTCAAATACCTCGTTTAATATTTTGCCCTGATCCATTATACCTCCACAAACTCCAGCTTCGGTATTTCCTGGATGAAGCCGAGTTCATATGCCCTCGTCGCATAGGCAAGTAAATCCTCCTGGTAGGCGGCATCTAAATCGAAGCTTAAAGTCTGAAAATAGTTCTTCATAAAATCGGCATCAAATATTTCCCATCTTGATGAGGCCTGCGCTATTTCATCAACCTTCTCAATGCTGTATTTCATGGACTTCATAAACGCATGGTAAACTTCTGCTACAAGATCAGGGTTCTCTGCTGCAAATATGCGCCTTACCGCCCACACTGCAAAAACCATACGCCGGCCTGTAAGCTCCTTCCACTCCCTACCCAGGTCGTAAAGATAAAGATCCTGCGGAGGTTTATAAAGCGTGCGAAGGGCATCATCTCCGATAAGAAGCGCGCCGTCTGCCTCCATCATCATCTGCGGAAGGTCGGATGGGCAGACGAAGTATTTAGGTGACACCTTATATTTATCGCGCAAGATAATCCGGGTAAGTGCCTGAGATGTCGCAGATGTGTTAGTAAGTGCAACAGTCCGCCCGTCCATCTCGCCAATCGGAACTTTGCTTACAAAAAGAATGCTTTTGACTTCGCCATCTGCCGCCACGGCAATATTTGGCAAAAGCATTAAATCCTTATAGTTACGGCAATACTCAATTGAAGATATCGGACTTATATCGAGCTTACCTTCAATTAACATCTTATTTAGCTCAGTTGGCGTGCCTTTTATAAGTTCAACATCCATTAAAACATTGTTATGCACTAAACCGTAATAAAGCGGTAGACAATTTATAAACTGTATGTGACCGACTCTTGGCCTGAACAAGAGAGCTCCCCCTTATCTATTGCCCTAAATGACCCTTTTACTTATAAACCTTTATCACATTATATAGCGTATCTCTCTCGACCGGCGTGCGGCCTGCGTCTTTAATAAGGTTAATTAGCTCTGATTTTTCGATATACTCTTCAGTTGTTGCGCCGGCCATGTGAGTTATTTTTTCTTCGACTACGGTGCCATCAAGGTCGTCTGAGCCAAAATCTAGCGATAGCTGGGCTACCTTAAGACCAAGCATGATCCAAAATGCCTTGATGTGGTCAAAGTTATCCAGCATAAGCCTTGATATCGCTATTGTTTTTATATCATCATAAGCAGTCGTTCTTTTTATATCCGTCAATTCGGTATTGTCTGGATGAAATGGCAGCGGTATAAAACTCTGGAAACCTCCAGTTTCATCCTGCAGCTCGCGAAGTTTAAGAAGGTGATCTATTCGCTCTTCTTTCGTCTCAACATGGCCGTAGAGCATGGTCGCATTAGAGCGCAAGCCTAGCTCGTGAGCGGTTCTCATAACCTCTAGCCAGCGCTTTCCGCTTACTTTATCGGCGCAAGTGATCCCACGCACACGCCCGCTGAATATCTCTGCACCGCCACCGGGCAGCGACCCAAGTCCTGCTTCTTTTAAGGTCTCCAGTACCCCGCGGACATCCATACCGGTCAGGCGGGTAAAATAATCAATCTCAACTGCAGTAAAAGCCTGTATATGGATATCTGGCAGAGCTTCCTTACATTTTCTTATCACGTTAAGGTAGTAATCAAAAGGAAGGTCCGGGTGCAGACCGCTTACAATATGAAGCTCTGTCGCGCCTATGGATGGTGCCTCGAGGGCGCGCTCAAGGGCTTCATCGAGGGTCATTGTGTAAGCATGCGGCTCGTCTTTATCCGCGCTAAATGCACAGAACTTACATCTATTTACACAAACATTGGTCAAATTGATGTGTCGGTTGACGTTAAAGTAGGCATAATTTCCAGTCTTTTTCTCTTTTACGTATCTTGCAAGGCCGCCCAAGAATAGGAGATCTTTAATTTCATAAAGAGCTAGTCCATCCTCTTTGGTAAGCCTCTGCCCAGACATCACCTTTTCTTCTATTTCTTTTAGGTTGATGGTCGCAGTAGTAACTAACATAAAATTACCTCCAAAATTAGAGCTTGCGCGTAATACAAAATGCAAAATTAAGTATACATACTTCTATTAATTTATCATTCTGAGCGAAGTCCCTTAGTATAACGGAGGGCTGGAGTCGAAGAATCTAAATAATTTATCAAAAGTTACTGCTCTTGTTACTTGCTTTCAATAACTGGTAACGGCAGCACTGCAGCACGGATTTATCAATCAACAATTGCAAATCGACAATCGAAAATCCCTACCCCCACCGTGTAAACAAATTGTGCTCCACGCCCAACTGATCAAGTACTTTGCCCACGACAAAATCAACGATATCTTCTATAGTTTTTGGACTATTATAAAAAGCAGGCATCGCCGGTACTATTTTTGCACCCGCCTCCTCTGCCTTAAGAAGATTCGCAAGATGGATGCGATTCAGCGGCGTCTCCCTTGGCACTATTATAAGCCGTCTGGACTCCTTTAGCATAACATCAGCCGCTCTTTCTATTAGACTTGACGATATACCATTGGCTATGGCGCCCAGTGTCGCCATGCTGCACGGTATGACCACCATCCCTGATGAAACATGTGAGCCACTACATATCGGTGCCATTAAATCATTATCGCTGTAATATTTTAGACGATGTGCCACATCCAATCTATCCAACCAACCAGCTATCTCCGCAGAGGCATTGTCCTCGTTAAAGGAGAAGCCAAGCTCATGTTTGATTACAAGTTTTCCTGGCTCGGATATGATCAGTGATACATTGTAGTCTTGCTCTAAGAGGACTTGCAGAAGCCGTTTGCCATATATTGAGCCGCTGGCGCCGGTTATTGCAACCGTGTATTCCAAATCACTTTTTATGTTGGACAGCACTCAAGCCAGCCCCTTTAGTAAGTATCTGGCTGCGAAATCTAGACCTGTAAATGCAAATATTTGAAGACTAATAATCCCATTCATAGTAAAGAATGCCATGTTTACCTTCGAAAAATCATCCGGTTTTACGAGCCGGTTCTCGTAAGCCAGCAGCAACGCTGTAAGCATTACGCCGAAATAATAAACCGCACCTAATTTAAATGCTATACCAACTGTAAAAAGCAGGATTACCGTTAAGACGTGAAAGGATCTCGTCACCAAAAGCGCCTGCTTTACACCAAAAACTGCAGGGATAGAAAAAAGTCTGTCGCGCCGGTCAACGTCGATATCCTGGCAAGCGTATATAATATCAAAACCGGCAGTCCAAAGCATAACCGCCGCTCCAAGTACGACAACTGGCCAGCTCAACCCATTGGTAATAGCAATCCAAGCCCCAATGGGTGCAAGCCCGAGGCTTATCCCAAGAACTACGTGGTTTAACCAGGTAAAGCGTTTTGTATAGGAGTATATAACTAGCGGTAGGACTACCGCAGGCCAAGCTATTCGTGCAAGGGGTGCTAGCTGGTATGTTGCGACAAAGAACACGATAAGGCTTACAACTGCAAACCCCATTACGTATGTTGGTGTAAGTTTTCCGGCCGGTATGGCGCGATCCTGCGTGCGGGGATTGCGGGCATCTATTTCGCGGTCGATATAGCGGTTCATCGCCATTGAGAAGCTTCTTGCTCCTACCATCGCAACTGTAATCCAAAGAAACTGACTTAAGGTCGGCAGACCATTTGCTGCAAGCATCATTCCCATATATGCAAAGGGGAGAGCGAATATAGTGTGCTCAAATTTTATCATCTCAAGAACTGTCCTGAACTTACCCAAGTCCGTATTCACTCCATTTTTCATCTACCATGCGTTTTGTGGCTTCATCCATCTCGATATCATCCGGCCACTCCCGGGTGTGGCCTTCTTCAGGCCATTTCTTGGTCGCGTCGATGCCCATCTTAGACCCAAACCTCGCCATGTTTGATGAGTGGTCAAGCACATCAAGCGGTCCCTTTACTACCATGATATCACGGGCCGGATCAACATTGTTAAAGACCTTCCAAAGGACCTCGGACATGTTCTGCACATCGACTGTTTCATCAACCACGATTATCATCTTGGTAAACATCATCTGGCCCAAGCCCCAAAGCGCGCTCATCACTTTGTAAGCATGGGCAGGGTAGCTTTTCTTTATCGATACAACCGCACAGTTGTGGAATACACCCTCCAATGGTAGGTTTAAATCCTTTATCTCGGGCAGTGCGGCCTTTAAGACCGGCAAAAATATCCTCTCGGTTGCTTTTCCCATATAGCAATCTTCCATCGGCGGCTTACCGACAATTGTTGCCGGATAAATTGCGTCCTTGCGCATCGTTATGCACTTTATGTGAAAGACAGGGTAATAGTCTGCCAGCGAGTAGTAGCCGGTGTGATCGCCAAACGGTCCCTCCCAGCGCTTCTCCTCGGGGTCGACATATCCCTCAAGGATAATCTCTGCGTGCGCTGGAACCATTAAATTGACTGTTTTTGCCTTTACAACCTCAACAGGCTTTCTGCGAATAAGACCAGCAAAAAACAACTCCTCAATATGCGGCGGAAGAGGAGCCGTTGCTGAGTATATCGTTGCAGGATCGCCCCCAAGTGCAACCGCAACCTCCATAGGCTCTCCTCTTTTTTGATATTTGCGATAATTCTGCGCACCATCATGGTGCTCATGCCAGTGCATACCGGTTGTTTTGCCGTCATATACCTGCATGCGATACATGCCAAGGTTTTGCCTTCCGCTTTCAGGGTCTTTTGTTATGACAAGCGGCAACGTAATAAATTTGCCACCGTCCTGCGGCCAGCATTTCAAAATTGGAAAGTCGTCGAGGGAAAAATCATCGGTTAAAACAATTTCCTGACACGGAGCATTTTTGACTTCTTTAGGCTTGTAATCAGCTATATTTTTTAGCTTAAGTAAAGCCGATAGCCTTTGCCAAAAAGTTTCCGGTTCGCCATCAGGTAGTAATTCAGCCAGCCTCTTCGGAACCTCATCTAAGTTTTTTGCATCGAGGGCCAGGCTCATCCTCTCATATGAACCAAAGGTATTTATAAGAATAGGATATTTCGAGCCTTTTGGATTTTCAAAAAGAAGAGCCGGTCCATATTGTTTGCTTATCCTATCGGTTATCTCTGTAACCTCTAGGCTTGGGTCAACTTCGGCGTTAATCCTCTTAAGCTGGCCTATTGACTCCAAGAAACTAATAAACTCACGCAGGTCACGGAATGCCACTCTACATCCATCCACCTTTTCAATTCATTAAAGTGAATTGTAGCGTAAACATTGATTAACTTGCAATTTAAGCTCCTGAACACGCTGAAGTTTTGAGCGCAAGATAGGGTCAAATAACTAAGCTCCAACAAATCCTTATTAATTATAAATCTTTTGCGGTCAACCTCGTTCGTAACGTTAGCGCAAGTATTATTAAAGCGCGGCTAAATTTTTTAGCAATTTTTAAACTTGTGTTGACAGATATTTTTCTATCTGGTAAATTATAAATAGACCCCAAGGGGCTGGACGAGAAAAGACTTAAGAAAATGAACGTACCAGCAGCGGCCTTGAGGTGGGACATGAGATATAAAGTGGTCGCAAGACCACCATTGGACGAGTGTCTACCGAGAGGAACGAAACGGGAAGTTCAGGAGTATGAGTCGGATTAAGGAAGGTTCCTTGGGGTTCTTTATTTTTATCCATTTCTTTTATCTTACCTTTTTATTCCTCTTGACTATTTTAATGCTTAATAATATTCTTCAGCAGATAGGCTTTTTTAACGGTTTACCAATTAATGCATGGCAAGTAGGCTTGTAATATGTACCCAACCTGTAACAGTTTTGTCTAAATCTTAATTAAGGCGCAATAATATTGGACAAGCTATACGGTCAATGATTTGGGTAAAACCTCAACAGTATTTTATAGAGGTGTCAGGTTTGGACTCTCATCCAAGGTACAATAGCATTCGAACGACGCTCATACTCGTACTTATACTAAACCTTGCAGTTGCACTGACAAAAGCAGGATACGGCTACCTGACTAATTCGGTAAGCATGCTTGCCGATGGGTTTCACTCTCTCTTCGACGGAACTTCAAATGTTATTGGACTTGCAGGAATTTATATTGCTTCTAAGCCGGCCGATCTAACCCATCCATACGGCCATGCAAAATACGAAACAATCGCCTCTTTAGGCATTGGCGTGCTCTTGTCAGTTACTGCTATCGAGATATTTATGTCCGCTTATCACCGAATTTTTAGCGGGACAATACCAGAAGTTACAACAGCAAGCTTTGTGATAATGCTAATAACTATGGCAATAAATTTGAGCGTCACGACTTATGAAGGAAGACGGGGTAAACAGCTCAAGAGCGAGCTTCTTATATCAGATGCAAAGCACACACGAAGCGATATTTATGTTTCTTTATCGGTCATTGCAAGTCTAGTTGCGGTAAAGCTAGGGTTTCCGCTAGTCGACGTGGTAATTGCATTTATTATTGCCGGTATTATTGGTTATATGGCTATATCTGTGTTTAAAGAAAGCTCCGATGTACTATGCGATGCTCGGGTGATTGAAAATCACGAAATACACGCAGTTGTGTCTAAAATTAGCGGTGTTCATGAAAGCCACGCCATAAGAACGCGGGGCAAAAAGAGCGAAGTATATGTAGACTTACATATAGTGGTCGATCCCAAACTTAACGTCGATAAGGCACATGACATTGCAAGCAAAGTAGAAGAAGAAGTTAAGAAGTCCTTCCCGGATATTACCGATGTTCTGGTTCACGTTGAACCGCATGAACATTAGCTGAAATAGCACTGACTGAAATGATCCAGCGCCCTCTGCAGACTAAGACTAAAATAAACTTCCCTGTTCAGGAATATCCCCCAACCTAAACTCCCTTTTTTCACCTTTTTTAAACTTATCTATCGCCTCATTTGCAAGCACATCAGCGCGCGCGTTCTCGCTCCTGTAGATATGCTTTACGCCGACCCTTTTATATCCTGATAGAAGCGATCTTACCCTCTCAACTAGTGGTTTTAGCCCTTCATTTTTAACCTTATACTCACCGGATAGTTGCCTTACAAGCAATTCGCTATCAGAGCGAATTTCAATTTCTTCTGCATTGAACTTCGAGGCTTTCTCGAGCGCTAGTATAAGCGCCGTGTACTCAGCGACATTATTCGTTGTCTCACCCAAGTACTCGGACATTTCTGCAAGAACATGTCCCTCCGGATCGATTATCAGAGAACCTGCGCCCGCTGGCCCAGGATTACCACGTGCTGCGCCATCAGTAAAGATGATTAGTTTTTTGTGTTTGCTCTTAGTCATATCATGCTCACTAGTTTATCGAGCGGTTGTAAAATTGTTAACGCTTAGCGTTCACAGTTCATCGTTCATGGGTAAATCCCTGAACCCTGGACCTTAGCCCCTGGCTCCTGAGCCTTAGCCCCGGTCCCTAGACCCTATGCTTTCGCAATAATCCTACTACAATTCGGGCATCTCTCTAGCTTTGCAGAGCTTTCGATTCGCTCGGCCTCGGTACTTGGAAGCTCAACCATACACCCCTGGCATATACCCTCTGCAAGGACTGTTACTGCAATCGGGTGTTTAGTTCTTACCCTATCATATAGTTGCCTGGTGTCTTCACTTAAGGCCCCATAGACAGGCTCGCGCTCAGCCTGTAGCTTAGTTCTCTCGCCTCTAATTTCGGCTAACGCGGTATCCATCGCGGATTTTGCCTCGTCTAATTCGCTCTTTCTCGTATCAAGCCGCTCGGAGATGACCTTAACGTTGCTTTTTAGCTTATCGACAACATCAATTTGCTCCAGCAGGGCTGTTTCTTTTTCATCAGCCACCTCTTTTAAATGGTTTATTTCCTGCTGAACGTTGGATAATTCTTTGGGGCTAGTTATCGTGCCGCTGTAAAGACGATTTTGTTCCTTGTCAATCTTTTTGGTAAGGCTATCAAGCTCATCCTCAATACGCTTTTGAATTTGCGCTTCATCATGCAGTTTTTTATCAACAGTATTGTAGAGCGCCTTAGTTTTAGATACCTCTTCGCTAAGGTTTAAGTAACGATCACGCTCAGGTAGATGTTTTTCGCGATAGTTAAGCGAATCGATCTGCGAATCTATCTTTTGTAGTTCTGCTAAAATCTTATGCTCATCCATGTTTATTTAATCCTTGTTCCATGGGCTTGTGTTAATGTCCGATACCAAAACTTCCACGGTCAAGCCTGACCCGTAAATTAATTGTTGCAACCTTTTGGCAAGCTCCGGCACAACTAACCTTTCGGTCTCGCCGTGCCCTGCATCAACAATTGCCAGCCCGATTGCTTTTGCAGCATGCGCCGCGTGATATTTAACGTCACCCGTAACGTACACATCGGCTCCGGATGCCTTTGCAATTGGGATAAGCTCACCACCACTTCCACCACAAACCGCAACCCTCTTAACAATTTTATCTCTATCTCCGGATATTTTAAGGTTGCTTTCTAGTATATCGCACCAAGTATCTGCTAGTTCACCAAGCTTTCTTGGTTTCGCCAAGTTCCCTATCCTGCCAAATCCTACTCCGGCAGGAGCGTTTTTTACCTGGTAGATGTCGTAGGCCACCTCTTCATATGGGTGGATGGCAAGCATCGTCTGTACTACTCTTTCAATCTTGTCAGGACTCACCAAAACCTCGAGGCGATATTCATCAACCTGGTTTAGCTCGCCAACCTTGCCAAGGTAAGGTTGTGCCCCAAGCATCGGGTAAAAAGTGCCTGTTCCTTCTGTCCTAAAACTACAGTGGCTGTAATCGCCGATGATACCTGCCCCCGCATTTCCCAGAGCTGCTATCATCTCATCGATGTTCTCTTTTGGGACAAAGACCACCAGCTTATACATCGCGATATCACGAGCCTCAAGCAAGACTTCAATATCCTGCAAACCAAGAGCGCGGGCAAGAACATCGCTTACGCCATCTTTTGCTCTATCAAGATTGGTATGGGCAACAAGCAGAGATATATCAGATTTAATCAGTTTGGTTACCAGCCCACCGACATCATCAGTAGCTAAAACGCGACTTAGGCTCTTATAGATTAGGGGATGATGCGAGAGAATCATCTGCGCACCTTTATCCCGAGCTTCGTTTATAACCTCTGGTATAACCTCAAGCGTTACCAAGAGCCTATTGACTGAGCTGTTGGGATCGCCCACGTGAAGACCAACATTATCCCCCTCAGATCTTAAATAGCCGGGGGCAATGCTATCGACAATCCCCATTATTTGCGATACAGTTGCCGTCTTCACGCTTTTAATCTCCTCGCAAAAACCGGATTAATTAATAGACTCTTATATATTGACACACATGCTTAGGAGGGTCTAGATGTGGACAGAGAGACGCATGGGAAATAACGTCTCTCTGTCCTTCATCGCTGTCCCTGTCTTTCTTTTATAAAAAGCTAAAGAGTTCTTATGCTGCCTCCTTAGCTTCTTAATACTTTTGATAAGCCATTTTCGCAAGCCCACCAGCAATATGCGTATGTACCTTTGTTTCCTCTTCCTCAAAATATTCACTTAAACGCTTCTCTACCTCTTCTACATTTGCTCTCAAAATATTCTTAACTGATTGCTCAGTAATTCCTAAAAACTCGGCAATCTCCCGCTCGGTCTTTTTTGTTCTTCATGAAGAACAACAGCGTAAGCTGACTCTATTAAAGCGGGAACCCACGTTAGATTCCTGTACTTTATAAGCTTTCGTGGCCCACCAGCTATATCCAAAGCCTTATTAAAAATATCCATTGCAATCTTATCAATATCAACTTCTTGTGGTTTTATCTCTTGCACTTATATCACCTCCTTGCTACTTAATATTCACAACTTTAAAATTTCTAAGCAATTAAAAGGCTTTAGCTTCTTGCTGCAATTTCCCTTAGAGATGGCCCAATCCTTACAAGACCCGTCTCTAATATTTCCATGATATGGGTGCTTGTATCGTGGCCACATAACCTGCAGCCATCAATCCTGAAAAGCCTTACTGTTTCACCAATTGGTGCCCTATATAACCTTTCCTGATTCCTGTTTTCAATAATTATCTTTGCCAAAACAATTGAACAATCTACGATGTGGGAGACAGCAAAACCACCTGCAGCCTCTGCCGTAAGAAGTTCATGACCTGATCTTTTTTGAGAAACAAATATTGCTGTTTGATACCACTTTTTCATAAAGTTAAAGAAGCGCCTAACTATACCTCGAGCTAACATTTCTTGCTCTTCAAAAAAACCAGTTATTGCATCAATAACAAAATGATTTATTGAATATTCCTTTATTGCATAGGCTAAAGTGTTAAAAAGAGTCATTAAATCTTCTCGAAGCCTCGTATAAGAAGCTGCATCAATAATTATGATCTTATCTTCGATAAGATCATAGGGAACGCCCATTGCATTAGCTCTAATTTTTAAGGCATAAGCAACAAAGGGGCCTGGTGTCTCCACAGTTAGAAAGCCAATATTGTTACCTAAGCTTGCCTGCTTTACCGCGAATTGCTCAACCATTAATGTTTTTCCGGTATCGGCTACACCTGTAAGATTTACAACTGAATAGGCTGGATATCCTCCAAGAGGAACCTTTACAGGCTTTCCATCCACTACGTTAGTAACATAAAACAAATTATCAAGTCCCTCAACGCCTGATTCTACTCCATAAAGCTTAGGCGCTCTTTTACCAGCTTCAGCTAAACTTATTACTCCTTCCTCAATTATTTCTCCTTTTCTTTGACTCACATGGTTAACCTACTTTCGTCCTTACACTATCTATTGAAGTCTATCTTGGTGCTAAAATATTTTAGTTTAATTTTTATTGCTTTTCAGTAAGCATTTTAAACTACCGTGTTAGTAGTGATAACAAATACTTTAGGGGACACTCTTTACTTGTTAAACTTACCCCCATCAAGCATTATCGCTTCTGCCTCCCCCTCGCCCCAACCTGAATTTAAGGTGCGACAGACAGCAGTTGCAGTTGCACTTACGTTTAAGTTCTTGGCTAAAGTGCTTGATTGGATAGTTAAGTGCCTTGTTGCAAGCCAGATTGCTTAAGGCTCTTGCTTTTACAATTATCTGCCTTAACATTAAAATTAAGGGGTCAAGTCTAGAACCCTTGCCTGATCCTTGATACAGTGAGGTAACTGGCATGTTTACGCTGGATAAACTAATTGAAAAAACAGAGGAAGTGCTTTTTAAACCGGCCTACCCTGGATAAACTTGACGAAAATATCTTATCCGTCTTTGACTTAAGAAAAATATTTGATAAAAGCTTATAAAACTTTAGAGATACCAAAACCCAAGACCTGACCCCTTTTTCTGCTTTTTCTGCTCTTGGCATATAACAAGACTATCGCTTATTTATATAGATGTCAATCATTTATGCTTATGTGCTTATGGATTATTGCAAGGCAGTCTTTTGGCTGTCAGTGCTCTTGGGTCAAGATCAAGACATGCAAATATCCCCATACTCAAAGATAAGATAGCTTAAGTTTAATAAGTAAAGAGCGTCCCCGTATCGCCCCGGTTTGGCTGATTAGCTCTCCCCAGGGGCCGTATTTGTATGTGGCAACTCTGTTCTTGTTGGCATCGGTTATCGCAAGGATGTCTCCTCTGTGATTTGTGTGGGTGTAATACATCGCCCCGTTTTTCTCAATTGCAACTAGCTGGTCCTTGTCGCTATAGTAAAGAGCAATTGTGTTGCCAGAAGTATCTGACTCTCTGACTAAACGATCCTTGTTGTCCCAGTGGTAGCGAGTTGTGCCAGATGAGGTGGTTTTAGATACTCTTAAGCCCCTGTAGTCATAGGTGTAGGTGGCTACAGTTGCGCCATCTGATACCTTGGTGACTTTTGTGAGCTGGTTTTCGCTGTTGTAGGTGTAGTTGTAGGTGCCATCACTTGTTAGATTGCCATTTGAGTCGTAGGTATAGCCGGGGTTTGTGATCTCGTTTGCGGCGTTGTAGGTGAAGGTTTTGTCACCCTTCTTTGTTAAGTTTCCTACCGCATCATAGGAGTAAGTGGTTAGAGCCCCTGCCTCATTGGTCCAGCTTATTAAGCGATTTAGGGCATCATAGGTAAAGGACTCGACACCGCTTAAGCCGTAGATGTTTACAATGTTGCCGTTGGCATCGTATACGTAGTCGTAGATGCTGCCATCGGGGTTGCCAACATCTGCGATCTCTTTTACTCTTCCGGCCTCGTCGTAGAGGATGTCGGCCTCAAGGCCGTTTCCTTTAACAATTGCAAAGGGCCTTCCCGCTTCGTCGTAGTAGTACTTCGTCTGCCGCCCCGATGTGTCGGTTAGCGCTAGAAGCTGGTTGGCAGAGCCATAAGTGTATGAGACGGTTTTGTTATTGGAGTCGGTGATCGAAGCCAAGTTTCCAGCCTTATCCAGGCTAAAGTTTAGCTTGTAACCAAAGATGTCGGTTAGGCTTGTTAGCCTGTTTGCCATGTCGTAGGCATACGAGTGGCTTCTTGATTTGTCATCAGTTACCTGGCTTAAATTGCCTGCAGCGTCGTAGGAGTACGTGTACCTTGTGGGCTCAGCTGAGTAGCTCTTCTCACTTAGGCGATTTGATGAGTCGTAAGAGTAGAGCGTCTTTCGGCCATCAGGTTGAGTAACTGACGCAAGATTGCCAGTATCATCGTATGTGTTTGTTATCTTCCTGCCTAAGGGGCCGGTTGTGCTTGTTATCTGGTTTAGCTCGTTGTAGGAAAAGACCGTCTTGTAGGTGTCATCCGCCTCGCTTGCGCTTCTCCCGTCTCGGTAGGCAACTTGCAGAGATACCGAGTCGTAGTCGAATCTAAAGATTGCCCCCAAGGGGTCCTTAACTGAAGTTAAGTTGTTTAGAGCATCGTAGGTAAAGTAGGTGATGTTTCCTTTAGGGTCATTTACCATGGTGCGGTTTCCGGCCGCGTCGTAGGCAAAGTCGGCCCAGTTGCCGAGAGGATCGATGACATCGGTTACATAGTTTGCAGCCGAGTCGTAGTAGTACCTGGTCGTTGACCTTGGAACGAGCTTTAGATTGTCAAAGTAGGCGACTCCGGTAGAGGAGTAGACCACCCCGTATACCACCGCATATGCCGCGTTTGTTGGCGCAGTGGTAGCGACGGCGTAGCGGGTGTAGTCTTGTGTTCCCGTCTGAATCTTGGTTGCGCTTATTCCCAGGTAGTTATAGTACTTGTCATAATACTCAACCTCGACCCTGGCGCCTGAGCCCGATAGACTCGACGTCTTTACAAAGCCTGAAAGGGTTAAGGGCTCACCCGGCCTTACCTTTATATCCTGGCTCTCTACCCAGGCGGTACCGGATGAGGAGAGGTTGATCTTGGCGCTGTTTTTCCCCGCCCAGGGTGATTCCGTGCTGATACTTACCGCGTTCGTTGTCCCACCGGCGTATCAGTAGGTTCCCCCTGCCTCAAAGCTGGAATTTTCAACGTAGTCGAACCTGGTTAAGATATGCCCCTCGGTGCTGTTTACCGGGGACTCAAGCTGCGCTCCGTCAAACCAGACGGTTCCGCTTGCGTTCCAAAGCTCAAGAACAACGATGGCATAAACGGCGCCCGTTGGAGCGGTTGATGCGATCATGAGCTTGTCGGTGCCGGTGCCAAGATAAAGGTCGGTATAGTCGCTTCCCACGTAGTTCCAGTTGGCATCGTAGTACTCGATGCCCGCATCCACACCGCCTGCGCCAGAGACGCCCTCCATCTTGATGGGCACGCTTAAGGTAAGCTTCTGCCCTGCTACTACACTTACTTCACGGCTGTAGAGATACGCGATTGTCTGACTCAGGCTTTTAATCCTAACAGATGCATTGCCGTAAAACGCAACTGTCTTGTCCACACTGATAGCCGAGGTAGCCCCACCCCGGGTCCAGAACTGCGGCCTTCCATAGGAATCCGTCCACTCAAAGCTTCCGTTTTGCAAGAAGTTGTACGTTGGTGCACCCGGCTCAGTGGCAGACGTTAGGTTGCCGTATGAGTCATAGGTGTTGGCATCAGCCTCTTTTCTTGCCAGATTGGAAGATGAAAGCTTATTGGAGCTTAAGTCGTACTTTGCCGTTACCTGGTTGTTGTTTGGGTCGGTTACGGTCGTCGGGTTGTTCGCCCCATCGTATGAAATGCTGGTCTTGGCATTTGCGTTGGAGTTAATCGTGTCAGAGATAGATGTTACGTTGCCGTTAGCGTCATAGCTCGCACTCGTTGAGCCGCTGGCATCGGTGATGCTGACGAGATCGTTTTTATCCCAGCTGTAATCGGTCTCCTCAGCTGCGCTTTTAACCTCAACTGCGTTTCCTGTCGAGTTATGGGTATAGGTGACGCTTTTTCCGGCAGGGTCGGTTATCGTGGTCTTAAGAAGGCTCGTGTCATAGGCGAGTGTTGTCGCATATTCCTTGGATTGGTTAGACCTGGCATCTTTTACCTTTACTGTCCTGCCGCTTGCATCATAGACAAAAGAAGTGATGCGGCCGTTGGCATCAGTTATACTTATCATCCTGTTTGACCCATCATAGGCAAAGCGGGTTGCGCCACCCTTAGGGTCGGTAACAGAGATAAGCCTTGCGCTCGCATCGTAGCCAAATGATATGGTCCTGTTTGCCGGATCGGTGATGCTGGCCAGTTTGCCGTTTGCGCCATAGTAGTAGCTGAGTTTCCTGCCAGATGGGTCGGTGACTACGC
Source organism: Bacillota bacterium (assembly GCA_023511485.1). Classification (NCBI taxonomy): domain Bacteria; kingdom Bacillati; phylum Bacillota; species Bacillota bacterium. The sequence continues at coordinate 21,223 of JAIMBH010000014.1, forward strand.
TCAGTCGGCTGCTTGCATCATAGCTAAACGAAGTCGTGTTTCCCTTCTCGTCTTTAATACTAACCAGCAAGCCATTCTGAAATCGGAAAACGTTGTTGGCTTGATCTTTGATGGTAAATGTCGCCGCATCGACTTTGGTTAATTTAAGGTTGATACCGTCAGGGGCCGTATAGGTTCCGTCTGCATTTTTAGTAAACCTGTGGTTGGTTGCATCCCCGTCCTTAAAAGTTACGCTGCCATCGGCGTTTTCTTTAACAAAGAGATCGCTTGTAAGCTGCCAGCCGACTCCAACCACCCCGGCCTGAGTCGATAGCGAGTTGTAAACCAGCCCTTCACCAAGACCAGTTCCTCTTCCAGGAATACTTACCAGGCCCTTCTGGATAACCAGGTTGCCGGTAAAGGTGTTTATCAAGTACTTCCAGCCGGTGCCTAAATCCTTGCTATAGTAGCTCCAGAAACTCTCCACACCTAAGCCGTCCCGGTCTGCTACAGCGGCCTGCGCTACCGGCGTTCCAGCCACCTCTTTGAAAGGAGAGAACGGTGCCAGATCAAAGGCTATAGGGTTAAATAGAAGGGTGAATACGACTAGCCATGCAATTTTTTAAATATCTTGGTCTTTAACAGATAGCTAATTCCCTGCTTCATATTTCCACCCCTCCCTAATTCGTGCTCTGGGCAGGCTTGAAGATTGAGGTCTTGCTGGAGTGGCGTGGCCTGCTCTCGATAATTGCCTTATCTTGAGCGGGGTCGGCTGTGCCTTTGAGGTTTTTCTTAGGTTTGGGTTTACCATTAGGTTTAATGACGCCCTTTGTGTCCCAGTTCTTTCCGATTGCCTGCTTTGGGTTTTTCTGCTTCGGTACTTGCTCTTTCTTGCTTGAAGCTGCATACGCTCCCGCCGCCAAGCCCGCTATAAGCATGATGACAAGCAGTAGAATGCCGATTCGCTTGGTTTTTGCTGACATTGATCCTCCTTTGGTCTGTTTAAATGATGTACTGTTTTGGTGCTGGACAATTGCTTAAGTACCTGATAATCCCCCCTTTATTACCTGTTTGCATGCAGTAAATAGGTAGTAAAAGTAAGCAAACTTGCGATTAGCAGAAATAGGGTCATGCCTTTAATTATTTTTGCTGCCGCTTGCTAAGCTAGCAAAAAAAAAACAAGTGGATGTCAATAGTAATATGCTGGTTTTATCCTGTCATGTTGGTGGATTAATTAGGCATTGTTTGGCAAGCACAAAGTTCCCTATTGCATAGGCTGGTAATATCTGTTATATAGAAGATAAGAACAAAATAGATTTTGCGTAGTCTTCCCGTTCGCGCATGATTGTGGACGGGAAGAATGTTTCTATAAAGGAATAAGGAGGTTGAACACGTTGCTGTGCCAGAGATGTAATGAGAGACCAGCTAGTGTTACGTACACGCAGATAAAAGGCGATAAGAAAGATGTTTCTTACGTTTGCGAAGATTGCGCACGCGAGCTCGGGATACTGCCTTCATCGCCCTCTGATGATTTTGGGGGAATGTTTGGCATACCGGATATATCAAAGCTATTTCCGGAGTTTTTCAAGCAGTACCGTGGAAATATATTAGAGATGCTTTCATCTAATGCGCAGGAAGCAATAAATCTTGCGGCTAACGAGGCGGTTAGGCTTAACTTCGACTATGTCGGAACTGAGCACCTGCTTCTTGGCTTAAGCCGTGAGTCGGTCGGCTCTAAAATCCTGATGAATCTTGGTGTCAACCTTGATGATTTAAGGAAAGAGATCGAGGACTTAATCGGCCGCGGCAGTGGCGCAGCTGAGAAAGAGATCCCGCTCTCCCCGCGAAGCAAAAAAGCTCTTGAGCTTGCCCTTGAAGAGGCAAGATCAGCTGGTGAAAGATTCATCGGCTCTGAGCACCTGCTGCTTGGTTTAATCCGAGAAGAAGAAGGTATTGCTGCGCAAGTACTTAAGAAGCGCGGCGTAGATCTTGCCCGTGCAAGACAGGAGATCATGGATATGGCCGGTGCTGGCGAGATGCCGCAGGCGGCGCCTTCAAGACCGCGCCAGAAAAGCAAAACGCCAGCCCTTGATCAGTTCAGCCGCGATTTGACCCATCTTGCGAGGGAAGGCAAGCTTGATCCTGTGATTGGCCGCGATAAAGAAATAGAGAGAATCATAAGGATTCTAAGCCGGCGCACTAAGAACAACCCGGCGCTTATAGGCGAGGCCGGTGTCGGCAAAACTGCTATTGCCGAGGGTCTTGCGCAAAAGATAGTCGCCGACGAAGTGCCCGAGATATTAAGAGACAAAAGGGTTGTCGCACTTGATCTAGCCGGCATGGTAGCCGGAACCCGCTATCGTGGTGAATTCGAGGAGCGTCTCAAGAGGGTCATGGAAGAACTTCGCGATAGAAGCGGCGAGATCATCGTCTTTATAGACGAGCTTCACACCATTGCTGGTGCGGGTGCGGCTGAGGGTGCAATCGATGCATCCAATATGTTAAAACCTGCACTCTCAAGAGGTGAGCTCCAGGTAATTGGTGCAACGACTCTCGATGAGTACAGAAAGCACATCGAGAAAGACCCGGCCCTTGAGAGAAGATTCCAGCCGGTAATGGTTGGCGAGCCAACGGTTGAGGAAACTATCGAGATACTAAAAGGCCTACGCGATCGCTACGAGGCACACCATAGGGTGAAAATCAGCGATGAGGCCATTGCAGCTGCGGCTGAACTATCCGATATGTACATAACAGACAGGTTCTTGCCAGATAAAGCTATTGACCTTATCGATGAGGCAGGGGCAAAAGTAAGGCTGCAGTCAACCGTTCCTCCCGTTGATGTAAAAGGTATCGAGGAAAAACTCGAGACAGTTCAAAGAGAGAAAGAGGCCGCAGTTAAAGCCGAGGATTACGAAAAAGCCATGAAGCTTCGCGAGAAAGAGCATGAGCTGCGTCAAGAGCTTGAGGCAGCCGAGCGCGACTGGGCCCGCGCAAAGGGTATGGCAAACTCAACGGTCACAACCGAGGATATCGCTGAGATAGTCTCAAGCTGGACCGGAGTCCCGGCAACTAAACTCGTCGAAGAAGAAAAGACTAGGCTCCTTACTATGGAGCAGGCGCTACATAAAAGGGTTGTTGGCCAGGAGGAAGCCATTAGTGCAATATCCGAGGCGATTAGAAGAGCCCGTGCAGGCTTAAAAGACCCGAAGAGGCCGATCGGCTCGTTTATATTCCTTGGACCAACTGGTGTCGGCAAGACCGAGCTTGCAAGAGCTTTGGCCGAGCATCTCTTCGGCGAGGAAGAGGCCATGATTCGCATTGACATGTCCGAGTACATGGAGAAGCATACTGTCTCAAGACTAATCGGTGCTCCCCCCGGCTATGTCGGGTATGAAGAGGCCGGGCAGTTAACCGAGCCGGTAAGGCGCCGTCCGTACTCGGTTGTGCTCTTTGACGAGATCGAGAAGGCGCACCCGGATGTGCTTAACATCCTGCTCCAGATAATGGACGATGGCCGGATAACCGATGCGAAGGGGCGTACAGTAAACTTCAAGAATACGGTTATTATTATGACGTCTAACATCGGAAGCCAGCTCATCAAACAGGCGCGCGGTCTTGGCTTTAAGCCAGCACGTGAGGAAGAGCAGCGGTTTGAAAAGGTTAAGGATCAGGTTCTTCGCGAGCTTGAGAAAAGCTTCAGACCTGAGTTCCTAAACCGTGTCGACGAGATAATCGTCTTCCATCCGCTAACTTCCGAGCAGATAAGGGCGATCGTCGATATTCTGATGGCAAGAGTTGAGCGTGAGCTCAAAGCTCAGCAGATAACGCTTGAGCTGACCGATTCAGCAAAAGACGTGCTCGCAAAAGAGGGCTTTGACCCACTTCTTGGCGCAAGGCCGCTTAGGCGAACCATTCAGCGCCGTATTGAGAACCCGCTTGCCTCTAAGCTATTGCGGGGCGAGTACTCGGAGGGCGACATTGTGGTCGCCGATGCTGAGAACGGCAAGATAGTCTTCAGAAAGCGAGTCGAAGAGAAGGCAGCTGATGGCGGAATGCCTACCGCATAAACCGCGTAATTTAAAAAAGGGGAGTTGAACGACTCCCCTTTTTTTCCGTTGACAGGCACCGGGCAGGTTTGCTAGCTGCTGTTTTAGTATACCATGAGCAAAAAGTGTGGGATTGTGAAATAACAGGTTTAACCAGTTTGCAATTCAAGCGAGATATTCTAGAAAAACACCTTTGACCTTTGTGAGATTAATCCGGATTAAGGGTAAAGTGTTGAATTGATCCATTTTAGATATTTTTCTGGATTGTTAAAAAAGGAACCGTGGTGACCGATGAGATTGAGATCGATAATGCGGCTTATCGTCCTTGCTGCGGCCGGATATATCGTAGGCCGCATATTTGGAATGGGCAAAAGAAGTGCTGATTATTCTAAATCAACATGGCGTGAGCTACAGGCGATGAGAAAGCTTTCGGCTTAGTCACTTGCCAAAATTGATAACCCTGCTTCATGCTAGTAAACCCTATATCTGCCTTCGGCAAGCTCGGAGGTAAAAGCTTTGATGTTGGAAAGTTCAAGATCTATTACCTCTTGAACGAGTGGAGTTATTTTGTCTATTGAAACACCCGGCTCAAGCCTTAGCTGAGCTGAAGCTACTTTTGGTTCATCAATCGGCGCGCCTATTTCGCTGCAGAGCCAGACGTAGATTTCTTTTATCCCCTGAACTGCATTATAGACCTCATTTGCAATCCTATGTGTAAGTATTGTGTAGATTTTTCCGACATGGCTCGTTGGATTTTTGCCTGCCGCTGCCTCGGCTCCCGTTGGACGGTTTAAGGCTATTACTCCATTGACGCGATTCCCCCTGCCGACTTCCCCAGAGTCCGCATCTTCAGCCGACGTTCCGGTTACTGTTAAGTAAACTCCATCCATCCCACGCTTAGGGTCATCAAGCGTGTTGAGGTCGATATAAACATTCTTTAGGTCTTTGGTCTTTCTTTCGTTTGCAAAATCTATTGCAGCTTGCAGTATATCTTGCTTTTGCTTGAAGTAGGATTCCACACCATCAACAAAGCGGTCGATAAGCGGCATAGCTATAATAAGACGCAGGTCTTCACCAGTACGGTATCCCATAACTTTGATGTCCTCGCCGGAGGAAGGAAACTCATCTTTAAACCCTGAGCTATTTAGATAGTGCTCTATATCAAGAACCATTTTCTCAGTCGGCGATAGAGGAGCATATCCGACAGCGGCCGAAGTATCATTCGCCAAAGGAACCGGGGTTGCCCGCATAAAAATATCTGCAAGCTCAGGCGATCCCGGCTTTAACTCAACATCAAATACCATATCCTCGTCGGGATTAACAAATCTAAGGTTATCCCGTATCCATTTTTGAGCCGTAGTGATAGCGATTTTATCGACCGGCACCAGCTCGGCATCAAATCCAAAGGTTGCCCTGTCGCCGATGATAAGGCGCATTGGCTCAACTACAACACCGCCACCAAATCTGTGCGCGACCTCGCCTGCAACAAGCAGTCCTTTATCGGTATTGTGATGCAGGATACGCCCAAAGCGGCTCAAATATTCCCTACTTAAAGCGATGGATATCTCTTCCATTATTGCATCGCAAATGGAATCGGGATGGCCTATGCCCTTTCGTTCGACAATCTCGACCCCTTGCTCAAAAACAGGTTTACCGGCAAGTTCTTCAACAAGAATATTCCTCGCTTTTTTCACGAATCCTCCAGGCTGGATAACGGTTTGTATTAGATAAATAAAGCCACAACTACGTTTTATAATAGATACCCATTAAACCAGCCTTGTTAGAACTATAAATCCTATAAATCCTCGAAGCCGCCGTCCAGTTTTTTCCGGTCGTAGAAATCCATCCAGTTTGTATTTATCCAATCCTTCGCTGCATAGTGGGTCTCTCCAAGTCCCCTTCTTATCATCTCTCTCGCAACAATTCCGCCTCGATGCGGATATTTATACAACCTCGGCCTATTTGAGCCAAAACCGTGGACGTAATGAGTCAACTCATGCGCTACTACGGCGTCGCACACAAATTCCGGAATCTCCGGCTCTCTCAAAAAACCGTTTATTTTTATTTCGCTAATTTTATTATTTACCAGACGAATGGAGCCTAGTCTGGTCTTGCACCTCTTGCTAAAATGAATCACGACCTTGTCAGATTTCGGAACATCTGGAAAATACTCCGACCAAACCTTCTCAAGCTTATCACGCAACCACTGGTTATCCCGCATCGTTATCCTCCGCTCGTTAGTCAAGACAAAAATTGCCCTAAGAAGCCTACATTACAATAAGCGTGACCATCCGTAAAAATTGATTATTTATCACCCCCTTTCAGCTAAAGCCGGAAGGCAGCTTTATATAACTTGCTTAAAGGGCGGATTCGCTTCAGCCAGTAAAAAGTGGTGCTATCTGGCGCATAGTATTCTAATACTGTATAGAATGAACCACTTTGGCACCAGATTGCAACAGCAAGCGGTTCCTTAAATACACCTGCTTTCTCCCCGTGTATTCAGGCGATCTTGAATTATTACGTTCTCTACCACTGCAAAATAATTTTATTCGCGCGCCTCCAGACCGTTGACATGAAACTCTGCAGAATTTTATAAAGAATAAATAAAGGCTTTAAGAGAAAATGATTGGTTATGCATAGTATGTGGTTGCTACATATCCATTTGCCATGAGATGCCGTTGCTCATGGAGCCAAACCAAAATATTTCAACCAAATATCCCTAATCCAGTTTCAGGTTAAGTTCCCACGGGAACATTAGAGTAGAATTACCCTTATCTACTGCGGCTATAGCAGTTGTCGTTACATCAGCTGTGGGCGCTGCAAGATATTGCAAGCTAAAATAGTGGCTATAAGTACTCTGCTTGAGCTACGTTAACCAGCGGACTATAGCTTGTATATAAATAGCGTTTAAAATCTGGAAGGAGGTAATAATGGCAATATCTAAAGTTCGACTGGGTGCAATTTTTGTCGGATGGATTACCGCTATGTTCCTAATGCTTATGCTAGCTACTGCTATCGTTGCTTATGTCATAACCTCCGGTATAGATTTGGCATCGTTAACCCATAATGTTAGCCGGTTTACGATGCTCTCTTTTGGATTCCTTATTATACTGGCAGTATTTTCTATTTTCTTTATCGGTGGCTATGTCGCAGGACGCATGTCAGCGTTAGCCGGACCATTAAATGGAGCAATGGTGCTGGTTACGAGCATAATCGCAGCTATTCTGGCAATAACGTTTGCAGTAACATTTGGAAATAAGCTTGGCGTAAATGTCCTAGCCCCTATTTTAAGTTCGCTAGCTTCGCAATCCATGATTATATTCGTCTTGACGGCTTTTGCCTTTATAGGAAGTATCGTTGGTGGAAAATTCGGTGAGGGCTATATTGACCGGCTTGATTTGGCACTAGGAATAGCAAAGCCGGCCCAAATACAGCCGGTACCCAAGAAAGACCAAAAAATGCCCACACCAAAGATATATCAAGAAAGCGATAAAGAAAAAGCAGGGGATAAACCTAAAGAAGCTGCTGAAGATAAATCTAAAGAAACAGCCAAAAAACCTTTCAAGAGAGACAGGGTGGCAAGCTAATTTTTAGCGGCAAGCTGCTTTTAGCAAAGCCCAGCGCTGGTAGACTACTAGCCAGAGGCTGTGAATTTAAGAAGTGGGCAGCGGACCGTACCGCTGCCTTTTATTTTCATCGCTTTTACCCCAAGCGCTGACAACTGGCCGCTGAACCTGCTAATAACGCTTGCATAAAACAGGCCAGTTCCTTAGTATATTTAGGGTAGCTATATTTGTGACATTGGTATAGCTATGTACATCTGGCAATTAGATTTTCTCAAAGAAGGTGCAGATTGGCGGAAATTAAAGCTTTCAAAGGTCTATTTTACAACAGAAGCATCGTCGGTGACCTCGCAGAAGTAGTAGCCCCTCCCTACGATGTAATAAGTGAAGGCGAGCAGAAGGAACTGTTAAACAAGAACAAGTACAATGTTGTAAGGCTAATTCTCCCTCAGGGAGCATCCAACAATAAGTACAGCCGGGCAAGCTCATTATTTAACCAGTGGATTGATGATTGTGTGCTTGTTCGGGACTATGAGCCAGCTCTATACATCTACGAACAGGAATACAATGCAAGAGGAAGCCGTAAAAAGAGAATAGGGTTCATTGCACTAGCTAAGATAGAGGATTTTTCGACTGGCAAGATTAAGGCCCATGAGAGAACTCTCAAAGGGCCTAAAGCCGATAGGCTGCGCCTCCTTAAAGCATGTAAGGCGAATTTTAGTCAGATATTCAGTCTGTTCTCAGACCCAGCGCAAGAGATAGATAGCATTCTCCGAGAGCATACACAAAAACCCCCGCGCATAGATATAGAAGTCGACGGGATAAACCATCGTCTGTGGGTTCTAAACGACGAGAAAGCTATTTTAAGAATCGCGGCCTTGATGCATGACAAGCCTCTCTTTATCGCCGATGGTCACCACAGATACGAAACGGCTCTCAATTACCGAAACGAGATGCGTCTCTTTACGGGAAAGCAATCGGGAGAAGAACCCTTTGATTACACAATGATGATGTTTGTAAACATGGATGGCGAAGGCCTTACTATCTTGCCAACCCATAGAGTATTAAAAAACTTGCCCAAGATAAATCATGATAAGTTCCGCGAAAACCTCAAGCAGGTGTTTACAATTGAACAACTAAAATCAATCGACGCGGTTATGTCCAAGCTTGCGGCGGATGAAAACACGCATGCCATAGGTATGTACCTTGGCAACGGCACTTTCCACTTGCTTACAGTCAAGGACGAAGACACGCTTGTTGAAATTCTTGACGGCAACCAGTCAAGGGCCTGGAAACTCCTCGATGTAACCATCCTTCATCAGATAATTATTAACCGTATACTGGGTTTTGGTGGAACCAATATTGAGAACAGCATAAAGTTCACAACCGATGAAAAAGAAGCGGTATCCCTGGTTGCTAGCGGCGGATATCAAATGGCGTTTCTCCTGAATCCAACCAAAATAAGCAGCGTAAGAGAAATCGCAGATAACGGGGAAATCATGCCTCAAAAGTCCACCTACTTTTACCCGAAACTTCTCTCCGGTCTAGTATTTAACAAGCTGGAGTGGTAATCTTTTGCGCTGTAGTTTGTGGTTGCCAGCGCTAGGGCGCTGCAGAATCTCTTTTATTTGCTGATAACCGATAATTGAAAACTGGTAGACTAAAAAGCTCCCCGGAGGGAGCTTTTGCTTTATGGGCTTTTATTGTTCTTCTTTCTTAAGGATCTGGTCAAGCCTTCTGACTATGTCATAATAAGATATATAGCCTGCGCTTATCGCTTCACCATTTAAAAACGTCAAAGGAAATGGCAGGTGATGTGTTTCGATTAACCGCCTAATATCGGGATGGATCTCATCCCCATTGATATCAAAGTAGTTGATATTTACCGCATCACCATAATCGGCTTTAAGAGGCTCAATTACCATCCAGCTTATCTCGGCCCGAGACAGACCATATGAGCCTCACCCAAAACCGCATGAACTTCCATCGTTAAATATGTCTATCCTTATCGGCTTTGTAACAGCATCCAACCCAAAAACCTCCCCTAGGCTTTCAAGGCCTCTTTAACAAGATTTATTTTCTCCTCAATTATCGAGATCTCGCGATCAAAAGAATTGCGGTAGGATTCTATCTTGCTGGCGTTGACATGAACACCGGTCTGGCCCAGTATTAATCTTCTCTCGATTTGTATATCCTCGAGATTTTCTTCAAGGATTTCAAGTTCTTCTTGAAGCTCATCCTTGCTCATTGCTTTAATCTTCTCCAGATACTCCTCGGCAACCATCGTTGACCCTCCTATCGCATATTTATTGCGCCAACAGGACACCTGGTTGTGCAAATACCACAACCTAAGCATAAATCCTCATTAACCGTATATGACGGCCTGGGACCGAAGCCAAAGAATGCAGCTAGCGGATCCGTTTGCATTTCGCTTGTAATTGCTTTTGTCGGGCATATCCTGCTGGCCGGGCATGCCGGCGAACGGTCGCATCTGCTTTGATCGATCTCTGCTTTTTTTAACGTTTGTCTTGGCATATCCGTCCCTCCGTTTACTTTATTTATTATACCCCCTAGGGTATCGTACTAATCCTGATTTGTCAAGCGTTAGCTCGTTGTTTACTGGGGCTTTACTGCAAGATACCAGTAGGGAGTATTATACCCTGGAGACTAAAATTTGAAAATAAAATTTAGCTTATTACCTGCAAAACTATAGGTTCCAAAACTTCTCAACTTTAACTTTCAATTTTCCAGCATATTATGGCCATAAAACTTATTAGGTCCGTTTTCTAAAGGTTGCCTCAAAAATTAATACGACTAAAAGGAGAAGCAAAGCGGCTTCAAGAAGCGGTGTGGTTACATTTCTATCAAGATATAAAAGCAGGAAATATACCCCAAGAAGCAACGCAACTACAACATACCCAAAATTTGTAATTATGCCAATACGGAAAAACCGTTTGTCACCGCTAAAAATATGCCTTCGCACATTATATGCTTTTAGCCCGAAGCTTACTCTCGCAACGGCGACCAACAAGGCTAATATGAAAAGTATCAGTTCGATAGTTTTTGGCAACTTCATAGATCCTCTGTACCGATAATTAATTATAGGGCTATCTATCAATTAACTATAGCCTTAAATTATCCTTTTTTATTTAAATTTATTAAGCCGATTTTTCGGAAATTTTGCGACTTAAAGGTAAGTAAAGTAGGTAGCTAGAGCCGCTTAAAGAAGACCAGGTTGCTATCCCCTGCAATATTTGGTAAAAATAGAAATCGAGTGCAACCTATCTTTACAAAGCCATGCTACTCGCACGGCAGCAATGCTTAATGCATAACAATATCATTAATATAGCAGTTATTTATCAAGAAAGTCGCAAAGCATGAACAAATTATCCGCCCAGATAATCGACAGGTGCATCATGAGCATACTGTCACCAAAATTTGACTCATCTGATGCATTTAAAGCGCAAAACCTGTATCTGCTGAACAATCCTCCCCGCCCACCAAAAAGAATGATAAAAACGCCAAAGGTATTCCTTAAAGAAGTTGGGAGAAAGGGCTCGCTTAACGTATATGAGTATGCCTTTCCAAGCAGAATCCAGACGGCGCAGCTAAAAAACAACACCGTTTACGGCAGATATTTTAAGTTAAGCAATGTAAACCCGAAATCAACATTTATACTTTTGCATGGCATGCATAGTAAAAATTATCGCTACCTGGAAAAACATGCACTAAACCTGGCCAGGAACGGGCATAATTGCATTACCATAACGCTTCCCTATCATATCGAAAGGGCAACAAAAAGCTCAGCAAGCGGCAAACAATTCTTAAGCACAAACCTAAGAATTGTTTTTGAGGCCCTTCAGCAAGCGGTAAAGGATGTTTTATCGCTTGTTAATTGGCTCTCGGCAAACGGTGACAAAAAAATAGGGTTGCTTGGAATTAGCCTTGGCGGCCTGATAGCCAGCTACGTATCTTCAGCCACGCGAAAGATTAATTATCTTGTCCTTTTGACACCGGCAACCAATCCAATGCAAATTATGGGTTATATGTCTTCTGGCAAAACTGCCAATGATAGAATTGCGAAAACCGGTCTCACAGAAAAGCAGATGTTAGAATTGACCGAACCTTGGGACCTCAAAGAAAGCAAACCGCACACACCGGCCAATCGTACCTTGATCTTAAAAGCTGCATATGATGCCATTGTGCCGAGCGATTCTATTGAGAAAGTTTTGGATGCTTGGGGCAAACCACAAATTATAAGGTATAACCATAGTCATTTAAGCATACTGATAAGCCGACAGGTATTTAAAGACATAAATAAGTTTTTGGCCGATACCTTTAGGTATCAAAGCAGTACGGGCCTTTTGAAATAGGAACCTAAACTCCAGACAGGCCCTCCTTTATGCGGTCCTATTCTTTGCTTTGCGGATATCTCCGTAGTAGACAACGCAGTTGCGGCCTCTCTCTTTGGCCGCAAACAACGCAGCATCTGCATTAGCAACAAGAACATCTTTTTCTTTAGCGCATTTCGGAAAATCGGCAACGCCAATACTTACAGTGCATTTCAAGCCTTTGTGGGTAGCAAATTCTCTTTCCACTGCTTGTGAAAATTTCAGACCAAGACGGCGGGCGACTTTCACGGCATCCTCTGCAGATGTATCCGGCAACAGGATTATAAACTCCTCACCCCCGTAACGAGCCGCCACATCGCTTGCCCTTGTCGAACTCTTAACTATATCCGCAAAAAGCTTCAATACGTCATCGCCAACTTGATGACCATATGTATCATTTATGCGCTTAAAATGGTCAAGATCGGCCATAAGAACTGATAGCGATCCACCGCTCCTGCTTATCCTCTTGATTTCGGTATCAAACTTGTTTTCTACCGCCTTACGGTTGTAAAGACCTGTTAAGACATCTCTTTCTGCTTCTTCTTTTGCCAGACAGAGGTTATGCTCAATTTGAAGCCACAAAAGCTGATCCTCTTGTTCTTTTTGCTCAAGGAGTATTTTCATCGAATCTACCTGCTGTTCCTTCTGCTTGATTGCAGAGAGCAGGTGGTTTATCTCACTGGATAGTTCTTTAAGATTATCATCCAGCGACATATCAACCTTATAGCTATAGTCCTTAGCCCCTGCGATCGCCCTTAAATCATCAACGATATGGGCAATTGAGTGGACCATCCTTATACTGATAAATGCAAACACAGCTGCCACAGTAAAGGTCAGCCACGGCGTCGCTATTAAGAACAACCGTATCGTGAGCGATTTTTGGAATGTAGAATATGCCAGAGCCGTTATCAACGAGCTCGCAGCAACAAGCAACAATACTGCACCAAGTAAAACCAATACGGTCACGTAGAATCTTTTTGACGCGCTTCCTGTTAAGGGCCTTGACAACTTATACCACCCTAAAGTTATTAGCCAGGATAAATCACATTTATGATTTAATATCGGCAAAATGTAGTATCATCATAAGAGTCTTTCGCAATGCTGCTAGATTTTTTCTAGCCTAACCATTGTTTGGTAATAGCTGGCATTCTGGCCATCATAGCTCATAAGTGCCGGCACTAGGTGGTTTATAGATTGGCCGAACCTGCCCCACCGTCCCTGCACAACTTTGATAGCGTCTTCTCTTATGCTTTCATCGTGCTCAACTACAACCACAGCCTCGCCTGTTTGGGAGACTATGCGGGCATCTGCCCCGTTGGGCAATCCATAAGCCATAGCAGTTGCAGGATGCACCTTTGCTTTAAGAGGCAAATTATGCTCCGGTGGCAGTATTTGGGAATGTATCCACTGCCTCGAGTGGGTGGTTAGGAGGATAAGAGGAAACTCGTCAGAATCTAGCGTTGGCGTCGAGAAGCTGGTGATAAAGTTAAATTTACCGCTTGCAGTTTCAAAAACCTTATCTTTAAAGGGAACCATTGGGGCATCCGGCACACGCTTATGGGCCTTTCTTAAAGTATCCAGAGTAATGCCCCTACTCTCCAATGGCTTTATGATCCGTTTAATCCAGTAATCGGCTGACCCTGCCATTTGCTCGCCGAACCCCAGAAGCTCGGCAAGTTCCTGGTATATCTCAAGGTCAGTTTTGGCCATCCCAACTGGCTCGATCACCTGGTTAACGGCCCCAACATAGTTATGCCAATAGCTTGCCACCACATCGGTCTCTTCAAGAAAAGTCGTAACCGGAAGAACTAGATCTGCAATTTCAGCGGTATCCGTTAGGAACTGCTCAAAAACAACCACAAAATCAATGCCTTTAAATGCCTCCACTACAGCGGCCGTATCCGGTGACTGGTTAATCGGATTTGCGCCATTGATAAAGGCCATCTTTATTGGAGGGTCGGCCATCTCCTTTATTGCCTTGCCCAGGAGAGGTTTGGGGATTTGTCTCGTTTTTACTGCAAATTCTTTTCCCTTTACCGATTCATCAAAATAGCCATAGTTATCTTTACCATGGCTGACCCCTCCTCCAGGAATGCCAATATTTCCTGTTATAGCAGCTAAAGCATCTATAAGACGAAATACTTCTGCACCCCACTGGTACCGCTGTAGCCCCCATCCCAGAACAATTGCGGCCGGTTTTCTCTCAACATAAAGGTTTGCAAGTATCTCTATATCTACCGCTGAAACACCTGAACGTTTACTTAAAAACTCCATACTAAAGCCGTCAATCATCTGCCGGTAGGCTTCAAAGTTCTCGGTATGGCTAATAATAAAATAAGCGTCGTCCTTGGCGGATTCCAGAATAACTTTTGCCATGCCAAGCGCCAGATATCCATCCATGCCAGGCTTCGGCCTGATATGCATATCGCTGTATCTGCCGGTATCGGTATTAACCGGATCGATCAGCACAATTCTTGCACCGTTAGCACGGGCTTCTTTGAGAATAGGCATCAGGTGAAGATTTGTATCTGAGGGGTTTCTACCCCAGAGGATTATCAGTTCCGAGTTAAATAGGTCTAGTGGGTCATGGCTTGCACGAATACCAAAATCCATGGTTTGGCCGGCACTGCCTGCTCCGCCACAAAGACTTCCACTTGCCTCAGTTACCCCGCCTAAAAGATTAAAGAACCTCTTGTTAAGCATCTTAAGAGCACCGAGCGAACCGGACCCCTGATAGTGAAGGATGGCTGTACTGCCATATTGCTCGATAACTTTTTCTATCCGGTCTGCAATCAACCTAAGAGCTGCATCCCAGCGCAATTGCTGCCATTCTCCATCGATTTTACAAAGCGGCATTAGCACCCTATCGGGACTGTAAACTCGCTGGATATAGCTTAAAGCTTTTCTGCATAAGAAGCTCCGGGTGATCTCGTGCTCGTTAATGCCAGTTAAACCAACCAATCTGTCGTTGGTAACAAAGGCCTTTATGCCGCATGTATCAGGACAATCTCTAGTACAGGTTGTAAGTACAGTCCGGCGTTCCGTCATTCATAACTCCCAGTTGTTTTATGCAGCTTATAGTTTACGATGCGCATCTGCAATACGATAAATGTCCTGCAGTATTCATCGGATAAGCAAACCATTCACTTTATAGCTATACATGTAATAAGGCGTTAGCTTAAGGCAAAATCGACAACTTTTTTGAATAAGATTTCCATATTTTTCCTTAGACTGTTTATCATATAATATCTTGCTGCTTATTCCTATTAAACGTTACCAAGGTAAACGTAATCAAGTCTCTTTTTTGCAATTTCCTTTGCGAGCAGAAGAGTATCAATCGGAGTAGGATTTATTGCCGATTTGTAAGATGGGAAATAGCGTGAGAAATGAAGCGGTGTATCTTTACCCAAAGCACTTGCAATCCAATCGACCAGCTTGCCGATATCCTCTCTTGAGTCATTAAGCCCAGGAATAATTAAATTAGTTATCTCGATATGGCAGTGCTGTTTTGCAAACTCTGCAGTTTTCATTACAGGCTTTAAGTGCCCACCTAGCTTGCGGTAAAATGCCTCGCTAAATCCCTTTACGTCGATGTTCATCGCATCTATAAAGGGAATTAATTCCCTCAAGGGCTGATTAAGAACGTAGCCATTAGTAACCAAAACATTGTACATACCGGCCTCCTTAACAAGAGGAGCAGTATCCCTAATAAACTCATACCAGGTGAACGGCTCATTATAAGTATATGCAATGCCGATATTTCCCATCGGTGCGTACTGCTTGGCAGTTGAAACTGCCTGATCGGGCGTGATTTTATCCGTATAAATAGCTATGGCATCTTCCGGGGCAGCGTCCTTGAAGCTATCAACCGGTTGGGCAATACTCCAGTTTTGACACCAGGGACAAGCAAGATTGCAACCTAAACTTCCAATTGAGTAAATCCTCGATCCTGGGTGGAAATGATAAAGCGGCTTCTTCTCAATTGGGTCGAGGTGACCCGAACTTGCCCGTCCATACCCCATTGCATAAAGTCTGCCGCCTGAATTCTTCCGGCTGAAACATTTACCTGTGCCTCCGGGCTCGATCAGACATAGTTGCGGGCATAGTCTGCACCTTACTCTGCCATTTTCGCGTTGCGTATAAAACATAGCTTCTTTCATAAATATGTCACGTAAGTAATTGTAGACGCTAATTTACAACATGCAAAGCGCTAGCTTTTGGTAAATCACTGAATAGGTAGAGCGGTAAGTAAAAAGCCGTTCCTTATTTTCAAATTGGTATTTACAATCTCATGTTGGGGAATATAAAGTTGGGAGTCCGACAAGACAAGGAGGAATTATGAGAGTTGCCGGTGGGAGTCCAAAGATTTTCCCTGAAGAGATAATAGGAAAAAGCAAGGAGGCTGTTGACAGTCAGCTGGATATTCTGCGAGGGCGCATCCGCAAATATCCCTCCCAATCCCTTCTTGCAGCGTTTGGAATAGGTCTTGTGCTTGGTTTTTTAGTTAGGAGGCTTTAGATATGGCAAGAGCTATGCCGGTGCCACCCGAGGGCAAGAAACCGATAGAAGAAAAGTCAACGCCTAATCTGGTTCGTCAGATAATACAAGAAACCGGCGAGCTAATTCAGCAAGAGTTTCGGCTTTTACGGCAGGAGCTGTTAGAAGCTTTAGGCAAAGCGTCCACTGCAGGTGCTCTTATAGGTGTTGGTGCGATCCTGCTGCTGCTTGGGGCAGTCTACCTCGGCGCTACGTTTATGCTGCTCCTCTCTCTAGCGGTAACGCCGTGGATTTCTGCGGCTATTGTAACGCTAATCTTCCTAGCGATTGGAGGCATTGTTGTTTACGTTGGAATTCGTAACTTCAGGAACTTGAAATTAGCGCCAAGAACGGTTGAAACGTTAAAGGAGGATGCTGAATGGCTGAGTCACCCGACGAAACTAGAAGAGAAATAGAAGCAACACGCCAAAGGATAGCTGAAGCGGCCGGGGAGCTTGAGGAGCGATTTCAGGAGGCAACCAATTGGAGAAAGATAGTCGCCAATTATCCGCTCGAGAGCACTGCTGTCGCATTAGTTAGCGGGTTTATCTTAAGCTCATTAATCTTGCCTGGAGTATTTGCCGCGGTGCGCTCGTCTCGCGAAAGGGTAACGCACCGGGAATTCAGGATACTTGACTGGATAAGGCCCATAGTAGTCCCGGTTGTTGCAGCGAGAATCATAGATTATATGCGTGAGAGACCAAAGTAGACCTCTGACCTACTTTGGTACTTCAAAACTTCGGCACCTTATTTTTATGCCGCTTCCATCTTTGCCTTTCCTTCAAGGATGTTTACTATTGTTTGAATAAATGCCGGTAGATCCGTTACACTGCGCGACGTTACGATATTGCCGTCGATGGCCACTTCTCTATCGACAACATTTGCGCCGGCGTTTTTAAGATCGATCATCACAGAAGGCCAAGAGGTCATCATCTTACCCTCAACAATCCCGGCCGATATTAAGAGCCACGGTGCATGGCAAACCGCAGCAATAAGTTTGCCCTGGTTATACATCTCCCGCACAAATCCTATTGCTTTTTGGCTCAGTCGCAATTTGTCTGGAGAATAGCCTCCCGGAATAACAAGCGCGTCAAAGTCGGCCGGTGATACGTCATCAAAACTTGCATCAGTCATTACTTCCATTTGTCTGTGGTGACCAATAAGCATCTGCTCGGCCTCTACTCCGACAACAACTACATCTGCTCCCTCTTGTTTTAATCGCTCGTAAGGCTGGCTAAATTCCCGCTCATCGAATTCGTTAGCAATAATTATCGCTACCCTTTTACCCTGCAGCGACATTTGAATTCCACCTTTCAATCTATTAATTTTACTTCTGACTACGCCTTTGCTTATAATTACGACTACCGCAATACCCTCTACTCATACCTTTAGACATAAGTTTGAAAAGCTTAAGAGCTGCAAGGGACAAAACGAGCCCGCCGATTTTCATGACTGGGCCGATATCCACTATTGGTTCGTATTTGACCTTATCGGCCGTAACAGTAATAAAGCCAATGGGTACCACGTTGACCTTCATGCCCAAGCCAAATCCTTCTCCTTCGCCCTCGGCCTCCGGCTTAGGCCCGCCTCTGCCTTTTCCGCCACCGCTTCCCCATCTATAGCATATTTTGCCAACCGGAATTACAACCTTGTCGCCAATCTGGCGTGATTCCCCAAAAATCATCTCGACGTTTGTTCCGCTAACCCGGGCCATTACATCTTTGACTACGTTTTCATAATCAGCCATATCTTCACCGCCAATTCGTTTATTTTAATTAAGTATTCCCATGCACAGAAAAAGTTAATAACGGGAGTTAATCAGAAGCACATCACAATAACATGAGGTCAAATGCAGATTTACTTTTTATGCGCACTTTTATACATCGCGCCTTCTTAAACGTGCTCTAACCGATACTACGACCTGCCATATTATAAGAGCAGCAACTAGAACTGAAGCGGCTACTGTTATGGCATCAACGATTGAATATCTGGGTTTGGTATAGATACTATCGGCCTGAGCTAGGCCGATTTTCCATCTTGATGGTTCAAATTTTGTTTGCGATTGCAGCTCGCCAAACTCGATTTCGCTTATATAGGTAACATTTGAGTAAATTCCCTTATAAACGTCGTCTACCTCAAGTTTTACATAGCTCGTCTCAACCGGTTTTACTGAGAAATACTGCATATCAAGTGAGTCCTGCAGTCTAAAATGCTGGCTTGAGCCGTCAGAAAACCTTAATGTGACCGAACTCGGGCGATTATAAAATTTGTACATACTCTCAAGACTGGCAAAACCGGGGATAATCCTGAACTCCCTGATCCACCGCTTACGCCCTAAATCAAATATTAGCCATTCCTTCAAATTGGAGTTCATAATACCCCAGGCAGTAGCCGGGTCCTGATCTGCAACAAACTTAGGTAAATATTCCTTGCCATCGTCATTGAATGCTCCAGAGGCTTTAACATCTGATATCAGGTTTTTGCCCCTGCCAAATATCAAGATTTCCAGGTCTTGATTCGGCTTATAATTCGAGAAATTCCATTTTAGCTCGCCTTGACTAACAGTAAACCCTGCCGGTTGTACAGCGTATTTGTTAGCATAATCACCATACGTAGCAGGATATTTAATATCCCGATCACTTAAACCGCCCATAAAATGAACTACATAAGAAGCCTCGCCAATTCCTCCCTTCCAGCTCGCTCCAGGCTGAAGCGGTATCGTTAACTTACGCTTCCAGGGATCTAGCCTAATCCAATATCTTTCAACGACAATTCGCCTTTCATTTTTAGGAATAAAAACATTGTGGGTATGCCAAACGATTTTCCCGCTTAATCCTGCGACCGTCTGCTCATTTGCGTTTACCGTTCTAACGTCTGTTTCCTTGCCATCCAAAAAAGCCCTAAAATTGTAGATTCCGTAGATAACTGTAGCCTTGGTATTTTCCTCGTCTGGCAGACCCATCGCAAATTCCTGCGCATCACCGGTATTATACAGCTGGTAAACGCTTTCAACCTCAGCAAAACCACGATGGAGCCATATCTGCATGACCTGCTTCTCAAGCACAATATCGGAGCTTTCCTGATACTTTAAGGAAAATCCCGGCGCACCAAGATATGCGCTATTTGCATATGCGGCTGCAGGTATTGCCAGAGCTAAAATCACGGCAATGATTAGCGCACCTATTAGCCTGCTTATTTTCATCAAGCCCATCCTAACAACTATGTGGCATTATGATTCCCAGGTTTATCAGTAAATTCCTGAACAACCATTAATATTTGCCTTTATTTAGCTTTTACTTAGCTTTTATTATATATCTTTGGTAAGACGAGGGTAAGAGGCAGGATTAAAGGGCATTTCAAGAGGCACTTCAAGACATGGGCACATTATCGATTCATCATTCGCAGTTCAAGATTCGATGCTTATGCAACCTTGCGGAGCTTGGATCTATACATCTCAACTATCTCTTGAACCGTGGTAGCATCTTCTGGGGCTTTGTCTTTTCTATATTTGCCAGTAAAGCGGGGGAACCTGATAGCTAGGCCACTGCCGTGCCTGAATATATCCTGCCCCGCAGTATGCAAAGGGCTCAGCGTTATTTCTGCTCCTATGACCTCAAGTACAACCGCCGGCACAAACCATACATCGGGTTTCTCTTTTGCGTTAACTCTCGCATGGCAATTCGGGATTTTATAGGGCTCCAGCATTGCCGGAAGCTCGGCTAAGTCTTTATCGGTAAAGCCTGCCCCCAGTCGTGTTACCGTATCGAACATATCCCTATCCGGGTCGTAGGCCGCCATCAGAAGTGAACCGTATACGCCGGCCCTCTTGCCGCGCCCATAATAGGCTCCGACTACAACCAAATCTACAGTATCAGTCATTTCGCTTCTGTACTCGCGTTTATATTTTATCCAGAGCCATCCACGAGAGCCCGCCTGGTAAAAAGTATAAGGCCCGATAGCTTTACATATCACACCTTCGGTTCCCTCTTGAATCGCGCGCTCAAAGAATACTTGCAGTTCACCTACATTGTCTACCATCTCATACTCAACAAGCCGTGCCCTATCGATAGGTTTGATGATCCGCTTAAGTTCTTCCCTTCGCTCTAAAAAGGGGAGTTGGGTCAAGTCGCGCCCGTTTGAATAAAGGCAGTCGAAGTAAAATAGCGATGCCGGAAACTCCTTTGCCATCTCTTCAATACCGTATTTACGCCGTCGTCTCATCAGCTCCTGGAATGGTCGCATCTCGCCTGTCTCCGGATTGAGTGCCACAATCTCCGCTTCAAGTATTGCGATGTCAGCATCGACCGATTCTCTTGCAAGCTCAACAACATCTGGATACTGGTTGGTTATATTTTCTATTCTACGCGAGAACAGGATCACTTCGTTCTCGCGTTTGTGTATCTGAATGCGCTCTCCATCGTATTTGAACTCCACAACACACCGGCCGCCCATCTTGGCAAGGATCTCCTCAGGGGTTTTTAATCTTTCAGCAAGCATTGGGCGCACTGGTTTGCCAACCGTTATCCTGAAATCCCTTAAGCCATCAAGACCCCTTCTCTCAACAGCTTCAGCAACAGCACCTAAATCAGATGTTATATTATAGGCCCGTTCAATCTCAGCTCTTGATTCTTTGCCGCCTCCGAAAACAATAGCAAGAGCATCAAGTATGGTCATATCCGCAACGCCAAGCCTTAGCTTTCCGGTAACAGTCCTTACGATATATTTGGCTTCAAGCGGGGTTGCCGCCTTTAACAGGTCGGCAAGCATGCTTATTTTTGTATCTGTGCTACCGGGGCCGGAGGTTCTAGCAATTTTATCCAGTGTTGAGTAGACCCTGTCAACAGTAAGAGGCTCCTTCGCTTCACGGGGAACTTTCTGCAATTCTTCATATGCAGTATCGCCAATATCTCCCGTGCGATCCAAAGTCCTAATTACATCATCGGCAGAAAGTCCAGTTGCAATAGATACTGCCCTTACGGCGAGCTTTTCTGCGATGCCTATCTCGATACCTACAAAATTGGGATAAAGCCTGCCCTGGATTAGATAAACTACCTTACCAATAAGATCGGGCGGGGTTTGCCTAAGTAGTTCAGACAGGTAATCGGTTAAAGCTATCCGCTTAGTGGTCGATTCCATTTTAAGAAAGGCCTCTGCTAACTTTATATATTCCATAAAAAATCATCCCCGGTTTTTCTGATGATGCCCAAGAAGTTTTTACCCTAAAATGAAGGCAAAATGGAGTCCATCCTCGCAGGCTAGCTAAGTCGCAATCTCTCGATTGCATTGTCACAGCGAGAATGGACTCCAAATGTAGCACGAAACTCCATCTTATTAATGATAATTATCGGTAGGATGACGTACTGGGTTAATACTTTATTACTAAATAGTTCGCAGGTTGAGAGCAACAGCCTTAGAATGGAGACTTCTCAAGTACTCGAAGCTGCCGTGGAACTGAAGTTCTTACTACAAATCTAATATTTTCCATTCAGGGCTCTTAAGTTCAACATTTACTAGATATTTTCGAGGTTTTCTTGCAAATTTTCGAGGACAGCGAGCGACCAGCCCAGAAACCCCATGAAGAAAAAGTTATCCTCGTCATGGTCACCTATATGCCATAGTGCATGTGCAGTTTCACCTGGGCTAAAACCAACCCAGGGAATCGATAGCTCTATTATTGTTTCTTCAACATCAAATAGCATATTTTCATAATCACCATCTACGGTTATCAGGCGATTGACAAGCGCAACCATGTTGTCAGTTTCATGTTTTAGCTCAAAAAGATTCTCGGTGAAATAATTTGCAACATCTTCTGGGCAGCCTTTTGATATAAGTCTCTTTACTATGCTGCTGAACTGCTGTCGGGTATGCGCCTCGATTTCACTTCTCATATTGCTTTGCAAGTCGTCGCCGCCCAGACTATCAAGAAACTCTCCTGTACTGTCTAATCCCCCGCCGACATCTTCGTCATCCATATCAAGCCGCCCCTCGGTGAGTGCAGTTAGCTTGTCCATGAGTACATAGTAGCCGCGGCCAAACTGGTCGGCAAAGTGCCTGAGACTTTTTACAGCCTCGCGCATTTCTAAGATCTTCTCTGCAATATCCGTGGTTTCAACCAGCTTAACTAGATCGTTAACCTTTACTCCAAAATCATGGGCCTGTATATACATTTGTGCAAGGTTATATGCAGGCTTTGCCGCAATCATCGCTGGAACCTGGCAAGCCAACAACTTATGGTATATTGCCCTATTTAACCTGGTCAAATTGTTTTCACTGTTAATCGAGTCTATCAGATTCTTGTTCTGGTCCATCTATATCCCTTCTATCAATCTTAAATTGTGGTAGTAAAAACATTATACACTTTATTCATTTTTTAATATTGCCGGGCAATGAATAAAATTCTAACCGGTGAGGAATAATAAGTTAGTGATCCCTTTAATAGGCGGTCTTTTACAGGACATCCAGGTAATAGCATTTAAAACTATGGAGCGATCTTTATGGAGGTATCTACTCTTTTTATTTTGTTTTTGATCGGCTTTTTTATCGGACTATTCTCCAGGCTGATTTACGCGCTTATGACCGGAAAATTTCCAGCCGGAAATTTAAAGACTGTAAATAAAGTCCGCTATATAAGCCCTAAAGTAGACATTTATGAGGAATCAGAAAATGAGCAAAACGAATCTTCTCAGGATAAGAAAGCGGCTAATCAGTAATATCTAACCTGTATATCTAATCAGTAATATACCTCTGCCGCATCAAAGCTGATACTTGGCTTGCAAGAGTAAAGGTGAGCTCAGCGTTTTCAGGCTTCATCGAACCGGTTCCACAGTTCGGCGTAATTAAAGCCTGGTTTACCAAAACTTCTTTGTCTATCCCTTTATCAACAAGTAGCTGCATCCCAGCCTCTAGCTTTTCTACAAGCCCTGCAGCTGTCTCTTGCGCTACCTGCTCGGGAGTTGGAAGCCCTGAGGGCACTATTCCCCAGGCAAGAATACCTCCCCTATCCAAAAACGATTTTATCTCACTAGGATAGAGTGCGATGGTTTCACTATATCCGTAGGCGTCGAAGCTTATGACATCAACACCTGTCTCGGTAAGCAAACCCCAATCAGTATTTCCGCAGCAGTGAATCCCTGTAAAGCCATCTATCGCATTGATTAGCTCATTAAGATAGCTTATAACCTCATCTCTGTTTAGGCTCACGAAAGCAGAACCAAACGACATCAGATAAGGCTCATCTATGAAAATTAGCACGGGAAGTTCGGCTCTTAGTTCTTTAAACCTCTTGACTTGATACTTTGCTTTCATTGTAAGCGTCTTTAATATACCTTCGCGAAGAGTATCGTCGTAAAGCCCTGGGCGCTTGTTCTGATCGGCAACTGCAAGACCCATGCTTATTGGTCCGGTCACATGGCCCTTTAAGGCCTTTGCATCCGGATATTCGTTTGCTTTAAGCAACTCCAAAAACCTGTACAGGCCTCGCGCATAGTCTTCTCCAATAGCAAGAGCGTCGATATCATCTGCTATATATTGCCCGAATAGCTTCTCGAGCTCGCCGATAATGTTACGGGTTGTATCAAAGTACACCCTGCGCTCGGTCTCATCTACTACTATTCCTGGCATGCCCTCGGTATACTGCACATACATGTTCTCTTTAAAGCTTATATTGGGAAGCTGTGGCCACATTGGTATATGGCGCATGCTGCCAAGCACTATATTGCAGGCAGCATCTACATTTGTATGCGGAACGCTTCCAATGGCAGTTGCCATACATTTAGCCTCAAAAGCCATTTATCTACCTCACAGCTTACATAATCGATTTGCACTATTATACAAGAAAAGGAGTCAAGCGTTAGAAATAGGTCTTGATGTTCCAAGGTGCCAAGGTCAATTAAAGCTGTCAACTTTTAACTGTCAGCTTTCAGCTAGTGCAAGTAGGTAACGAGGGCAGTGATTTTGATACTATTTAGATGTTCGGCTCCGCTCCTTGCTACCTGCTGCCTGTTAGCAGCCCTAAAGGGCTACACTACATTTTTATAAACCCTGTCTTTTATAAACCCTGGTTCCTGAAACCTGGCCCCTGGCCCCTAAAATTGTACCTTAATAGCTCTAGTTGGGCATGTGTTTATACAGAGCTCACAGAATATGCACTTCTCTAGGTCAAAATCAAGCCTCCAATCATCCGGTTTGATAGCAAGAGCCCCGGGTTTGCAAACGCCGGTGCATGCACCGCAGTCAACGCACCGATTTGGGTCTATTGTTAAATCCTGTATGGCCTCTTGAATCCCTACACCTTGCTCTTTTAGAAAACTAATCCCTTTGTCGATCTGTTCAGCCGAGCCAGTCAAATCCACAACAAGCGTTCCTTCGTTCTCATCAATTTGCGCACGCAAGATGTTAGGTATAAGATTGAAGTCTTTTACCAGGTGATAAGTTATCGGCTTCTCAACGCTTTCTTCTGGAAAGTGGAGGACGTATTTTTTCTTTGCCACTTAAATCCCCTCCTCAGTTACAATCTCAAGTGGCTTAAACGATTGGTCGAGTGAGAAGTTTTCAACCGGCTGCTGCAGATAGAAATTGCCTTGCTTGATCCATTCCTTTAAGGTTGCAGCTATTTTTCTCGCTTTACTATAGCTGGATATTGGAGCCGTGCGAACTTGCTTGCCGTTTATTTCTATCTTTCCGCTTCTAAGCTCGGCATAACTTACTTTGCCTAAACTTGGTTTAGAGCGTTTTTCCACGCTGTAATCTAAAATCGTGCTGTAGATATCTTTGTCGCTAATACTTGCTTTCTCGACAACATCCGTATCGAGCACTGGTATCGGGACTCCCACACCAACAAACATCGTCGTACCATAATTATGGAAAGTCGCTGCTCTCAAGAACTCAGTACTCATTTTCTTTAAGTCACCGATTAGCGCAAGTGTACCTGCAGGGGCTGTTGGAACTCCGTTTTCACCACGGGCTTGGTTTGGGTTAAACTGCGTTCCCTGCCAGGCAACATACCCTGGAGCGCCTCCTAAAAATATCCTGGTTCCTATCCCGATGGTGCGGTAGAATGGATCATTTATCAATGGGCTAAGCTGACTTGCGCTGCAGTATGTGGCATTGCCAAGGCGCGGCAAAAGCGTCCCCATGTACGTGTATAGAATCCTCGACGATGTGTTTGTGGCTATTGCGTAGTTTTGGTATGCGTTTCTTGGGTTAAATAAATACGCTTCGTTTAGTGTGTCTTTATGGATAAAAGTTGCGATATCTTTTCTTGGATAGCAATCCGTGCCGTAAGCTTTGGATACAAGCTTTACTCTCTTGCCGGCGACAAGGTCCTCAATAACGTGAGCACCGCCATACATCATGCCCGCCGTTTCGGAAAGTTCAGTCGCGCCGATATAAGCATCGACCGCCGCAAGACCCGCATACGCCGGAACATCGTTTAGCCATACCTTCGTCATTTTTATTGGCGGGTCGGAGTGGCCAAAGTTAATGAATGCACCGGTCGAGCACATAGGGCCAAATGTCCCTGTGGTAATAACATCTACTTTTTGGGCAGCTTTCTCAACGCCCACATCATTGACTATGTCAATGATTTCTTCGGCGGTCACAACAACCGCCTCGCCTCGCCGTATCTTCTCATTGATTTCTTCATAAGTCTTTTTAACGGCCATACTTACCTCCTTTACACCCGCACATTGAAAACAATTCTTTCAATGCAAAGAATTGAAATTAGAAAGCAATAAGTAGGATTAGCTATCGCACTGTTTGGTAATTAAGGTTTTTATCGCCCCGTATTAATTTCATGTCGGCCTACTTATGCTACCTCCTGCTCTTACAACGCTAATATTTGTACGTGACACAGGTAATAAAAAAATCCCGCCCCATAATGGGACGAGAGATATTCCCGCGGTACCACCCAAATTCAGCCAGTAACTGCAAATACTTTGCGCCTGCTAGGTTTTTACTGCATAAACTGGCTGCCCTTGAGACCAGATAACGGCTGGCCAACCGTCCGGCTCTACTCGAACGCCATCATATGCGCTCTTTCTTCCGAAAGCTCAGGGACCATGTTCAATCCGCACACCGCCCCAGCTTTCACCTCACCTGGGTCTCTTTTAGCGGCTGATATAGGATTTACTCATTCCCCTCTCAGCTTAGGCGATTTTTTGGCACTTTGTGCCTTTGTAATAAGCTAGCACGCAGCCATGACGGTTGTCAACAAAGTTATTTATCTAGCGATTATTGTCAATAAAACCTCAAGTTGCTAATTATGCATCTAGATACTAATTATGTATCTGGAGCTTCCGCAGGCTCTATCTCATATGTGTGGGTGATCTCAGGATTGCCTTCTAAAGTTGCTCTTACCGAACAGTATTTCTCCTCAGATAACTGAATAGCCCTTTCAACCGCAGCTTTATCGACATTTTCACCCTTTATTCTGTAAATAAGCTTTATATTCTCAAATGCCTGCGGATAATCCTCACGCTGTATTCCCTCAACTTCCACCGAAAAATCGGTTATAACCTGGCGCTTTTTCCCTAGTATCGATATGACATCCATGGCAGTGCATCCAGCCAAAGATATGAGCAACAATTCGGTTGGCTTAAAGCCAATCCCTTCCCCGCCAGCCTCAATCAATGCATCCATAACAACGCCTGAATTCCGCTCATTAATACCGATAAACTGCCTTCCATCAACCCACTTCACACGTGTTTTAAGTTCTTTCATCTATTCCTCGCTTTCTACGTAAATACATAAACCTGGTGCAACATAGCACAGCTTTTTAAAGAGTCAGCTCACGCCCTTTATTTTGCTCAGGATAGTTCCCCAAAGGAGCTGCGCAAGGGCTGCGTAAGATTCTTGATTCTGCAATTTAAATTTTGAATTTCCTATATACCCCCCTACCGTATATTGCCATATGCTTTATAATTAGATTATAACCAGACATCAAGGAAAGGAGACCTGATGCTAGAGCTAAGAAATTTAAAGGTTGAGGTTTCCGGTAAAGAAATTCTCCACGGAGTTAATCTTAAAATTAACGACGCACAGACACACGTTCTCTTCGGGCCAAACGGAGCCGGTAAAACAACCCTGCTTATGGCTATAATGGGATTTCCAGAATACAAGATAACCGGCGGGCAAATCCTATTTAACGGTGAGGACATTACCCACCTTCCACTGCATGAAAGGGCCAGAAAAGGTATCGGGATGAGCTTCCAGCGTCCACCCACTATAAAAGGGTTGAAAACACACAAGTTAATTGAGCTCTCGGCTGGAAACGGAGTCGATGTGGAAGCGATCGCCAGAGAACTCAATCTGGATTACCTTCTTAACCGCGATGTTAACGATGGCTTTTCTGGCGGCGAGATCAAACGCTCAGAACTTGCCCAGCTAATGGCACAAAAACCGACCTTTGTTCTCTTAGACGAGCCAGAGTCCGGTGTTGACCTTGAGAACATCGCTATGCTGGGTGGCGCAATAAACAAGCTGCTGCAAAAAGACCTTAAGCGGCAGAGAGTAAACTCCGGGCTCATTATTACTCATACCGGATATATCTTGGATTATGTAGATGCCGATGTTGGTCACCTGTTAATCGATGGAATTATCCCCTGTGGTGGTAATCCAAGGGAGATGCTTCAACACATAAAAGAAAACGGATACGAGGTGTGCTCATTATGTCCTACAAGCTGTTAGATGAGTTAAAAGAGCGTGCAACGCTCGCAGTAGATAAAAAAGCCGCCTTTGGCGAGGATATCGACCTGGCAAAATATATTGAGCCGTCAAATAGGCACGAGTACGTAGAGGATCTCGAGACGCTTCCCGAAGAGGATAAGGAACAACTTATCGCAGTTGGTGTCGATACCAGTGCAGAGCAGCGCTCAGGAAGTTTTGTCCAGCACGATACCAAGGTCTTACACCGCCGCTCAACGCAGGAGGGCGTCGAGGTTATGGGCACCAGGGAAGCCCTTGAAAAATACGACTGGCTTGAAGAATATTGGTGGAAAGCTGTTGCGGTCGACCAGGATAAGTACACAGCCCATGTCGAACTGCACCAAAACGACGGCTACTTTATAAGAACGCTTCCCGGCGTTAAAACCACCTTCCCGCTACAGGCATGCCTGTATTTACGCGAGGAGCAAGTAGCGCAAAACGTGCATAACATCATCATCGCCGAAGAGGGCTCAGAACTTCATATAATTACCGGCTGCACGACCGGCCCACATGTCAAAGAGGGTATCCATCTTGGGGTCTCCGAGTTCTTCGTAAAGAAAGGCGCAAAAGTCTCCTTCACTATGATTCATGGCTGGAATGAAAATGTGGCAGTACGGCCAAGAACTGGTGTGATCATTGAAGAAGACGGTGTTTTTCTATCTAATTACATTTTGCTTAAAAGGGCAAGATCGCTTCAGATGTACCCAAACGCATATCTCATCGGCAAAAACTCAACGGCACGGTTTAACTCAATTATTGCAGTGCCGGAGGGCTCGCATGTAGATAGCGGGGCCAGAACTTATCTTCGGGCTCCCGGAGCTAAAGCCGAGATCATCTCAAGAACAATCAGCACCGGTGGAACCGTTATCTCGCGAGGGCATATGATTGGTGAAGTCCCGGGCGTCAAGTCCCATATGGAGTGCAACGGTCTTATATTAACCGAGACAGGCATCGTCTCGGCCGTTCCCGAAATAGAGGGGCGTGTCGCCGATGTCGAAATGTCGCATGAGGCCGCCGTCGGCAAGATTGCGAAGGAAGAAATAGAATATCTGATGGCGAGAGGCTTAAGCGAAGACGAGGCTAAAGCTACAATCATCAGAGGATTTCTCGACGTAAGCATAATGGGGCTTCCGCCCCATCTTGAAGCAGCCATAAAGAAGACTGTGGAGACCAGCCAGAAGGGGTTCATGTAGAGTTTAAAAAACTGATTCAGCGTGGCATAAACAGTGAGGAGATGATTTTTATGGCGAAAACAACAGCAAAACTAGTTTCACCGGCAATAAGCTGCGATCATTGCGTGCAGGCGATCACTGGCGGGCTTAAGGGGACTCCCGGCATTGAGAGCGTTTCTGTCGATAAGGACAGCAAAGAGGTGACTGTGACCTACGATACCGATTATCTTACTGAGAAGAATATTAGGGACAAAATGAAGGATATCGGATACGAGGTAGTCGGATAAATAGATAAATATACTGTGGCGAACAATCAAATCCCCCGTTATTTCACGGGGGATTTTTAGGTCCCTTATTAAGAGATGTCTATTTCCGAGGCGATTAACCTAAGATTAAGTAACTAACCTTACCGAGAATACAACAAACCCAAATACAGCCGCTAAAACGCCTAATACTAACGCGATTAATCCAAGGATGACTCCAATAACCGCCCAAACTGCACCCGAATGAGTGCCGGCAAATGCCTGTCCTATGCCAATAGCTCCAAAAACTATCGCCAAAACGGACAAGAATATACCAGCAACCGGACCAATTACTCCACCAACATTGATTATATCGGCGATTAAGGCAAGTACGCCAAGGATAAAGCTCAATATAGCCGAAGTACTGGTCGGCTTGGCCACAGGGACTGCTGGCCTCTCTACATATCTTTCTTCTGCGGGCTGCCTAGCTGCAGGCTCTTGCCCATGCTCCCTCTCTGGCCTGGCCATATACCACACCTCCTCTTTCTGTCTAAATTTATCTATACCCTCGGATTATCAACAAACCACGTTTCCATTTTTAAGGTTATGAGGTTGAAGCTTACGAGCTGAGATCACTCTGTGAAATGGCTGCACTGCTGAATCGCCGTTTACAGTAAATACCAGCCCGTTTCTGATAGAGTCAACGGTAAAGCGAATGGTTAGGCATGTGGACAGGCATTTTTATGCACCGCTTACCTTTTACTGACACCCATTTACCAGTTTTAGTGCACGTTTGCCAGATATTTATTATCAAACTCTGCATTTAATAAGATAATCAACATGACAAAAAATACAGGCTTAAAACGCTTGCAAGGCGTAGAGCCAGATCTGGGGGTGGCAAGGATGGCAAGAACAGCGATTTTAAGAGGAATCTTAGATAAGGTTTTTCCAGTGGTAAAACCCACAAACACCTGGAGTGTCATCAAAGTAGAGAAAATGCTGAAAGATGCCGGTATAAGTAAATACGAGTTTGACTATGAGACAAAGTGTGTATGCCTTGCCAGTAAAGACGACCTTATGGAAATCATCATACGGCTTATGCCGTCCGAGATCACGCAAGACCAAGATGTGGTTATCTCTAAATTCAATGGTGCAGCGGAGTTAAGGATCGGTAATTGGAAATTCAAAGTACAAAACTAGGGTAACGGCCCTTTAAAGGCATTATATAAATATCATAACCTATCAACGCGGGGCATATCAAACCCCGCGTTGATAGGTTATTGCGTTTCAACCGGATTGGCCAATATGCCGACGAGCATCTCTTTTAATATATCAATCATTATGTAGTTTGATTTGTGGGTAATGCTATCCTTAAATTCGGGATCAACTTTGGTACTTGCGGTGCATGGGTAGCTTGAGAGACCCTTGCATGCAACTTCAATGATTCTCTCATCAGCTTTCAACCCCTCGAAAATACGGGCTAGATAATAAGTTGCGCCGCATGGTGCACTAACCTGCACATCAACTCGTTCGATAACACCGTCCTTTATTATCAAGTCGAGTTTTGGTCTACCTATCTTAAACTCCTCGATAAACTGCTTTATGTAAGTGTAGTCGCCGGGATTCAGGCTACAAAACGGCTTTGGTGCGGCAAACTCAAGGCCAAGCTCAAAGCATTTTTCTTCAAGCTTGCCCTTTGTCCAGTTACCCAGCCAATCAGGATCCTCAACCGGTACAATCAAGGCTTTGCTCCCCGCTTTTACTGCAAGATTTGGTAGCTCGAGCAGCAGGTCGCTATGGATATTTATCGCTATGGTAACATCGTGAGCTGGCAGTTCATCTGGCAAAAAATCATCCGGCTCGTCTATAAATTGGTCAGTAAGAAGTGGCATCTTCAGGTGCCCGGCAATCTTATCTGATAAATCCTCAACTACACCGTCACGGCAGAATATGCAATCTTCACCGCACGCTGTGCAGAATGACAAATAATCGTTTTTAAGATGCTTTATAAACCGCTGTGCAAAGCCTTCGTCGAATTTTAGCTGATAAACACGCTCTCCTTGGTGTGTGACAGCCGGTGCCCCTCCAGCCGAAACAATATAAATCTTAATCCTTATCACCTTTGAGTCGTTGATGATGCAGCTACAGTAGCTGCATCATCAACTATAACATTGGTCAAGAAGAAAAGTCATCTTCAAGGAATACCGAGGGTTACCACATTTGATGCCTCGCTTTCGTTACCTGCTACATCAATTGCAGTTACATAGTATGAATAGTTTTCACCCGGCTGGTTTATATCGTCCTTAAACTGAACTGAGATTACCGGATAGCCGTTCAGTTGTTTCGTTACCCCATTACTATCTACTCTATAGATATTATATCCTGCAAGGTCCTTCTCCTTGTTCGGACTCCAGACAAGATGTATGGTTTTGTCACTTAGGTTGTATTTCAGCCCTTCTGGGGGTTCCGGTGCCTTACCATCATCTTGCAGATTGGGGCTATTCGGCATATTCAACACTTTGATATCAATAGTATCGGTTGCCGTGTTGCCCGCCTCATCGGTTACTGTAAGCGTTGCTGTATATTTTCCCTTTTTGTTATAGGTATGGCTAATTATTGGACCAGCTGCGGTTTCAGTCATACCATCGCCAAAATCCCAGTAATAGCCAAACCAATCGACATTTTTAGAGCCAGAAGCATCAAAGACCACTTCAATGCCTTCACGAACCTTTTTGTCTTCTCCAGCATCGGCAATCGGCATAACGTTATCCACAATTAAAGTCACCCCCTCTTGACCTGAGGCAGACTCCGAGTCAAACGCCATGCTTGCAAAATAGTAATATCCATCGGGAATACCCAGTGTATCCCAGGTGTAATTTATCGTCGACATGGATGTGCTCGTAGTATCGGCGGTCTTTACAAGATTGCCATTTAAGTAGAGCTCAAAATCGGTGATCTCTTTATCGTCTTTGGCCTGGGCTGCAATAGAAGTTATGCCTCTAACAACCTGCCCATCCTGCGGAGAACCGATGGTTACTTCCGGCGGAGTCTCAGCAATACCTGAGACGTCAAGTTTTACTTCTTCACCACCTTGCGGAATATCGACCCCCTCCATGTATATCTTCCAATCACCCGGCATCGGATTATCTATACGATAGAGCTCATAAGTTGGCCCTTTTATGTGAGAGACATCCGGGTCGTCTGTGTTGCAATCTATTACCGCACCATCCGGAGATACTAGCGTTAAGGCAACATCGCTTCCTGTCCAACGGGTGTTAAACGTGGCCTGCAGGTTATTTGAAGATATGTAAACAATCTTCTCAATTTTTTGTCCTTTCTGGATACTGGCACTCATCTTAGAGATGGAAACCCCACCTTGCAGAACCTGCGATAAATCGAAATAAATCTCGCTTATTCCACCTGGGGTGTAAGTGCTAAAATACCGGCCTCCAGTTTGCAAGGCTATACTGTTGAGAAGACCTGGATTGGTATCCGTGCCCAGACCAATAGTAAAAACAGCCCACCCTCTGTTTTTAAAAAGCACTTCGGGGTTAGTGTAGACCCCAACGTTATGTGAACCATCAGTTAGTAGGATAGCTGACTTCTTGTTGCTAGAGCCATCCTTTAGTAATTCATTGAACGCAACTTTTAGCGCGGCATCGATATTTGTCGAGCCTGAAGCACCAATCCTATCCACAGCAGCCTTTAACACTTGTCTGTCTGCATTGGTTTTTATCTCTCTTAATCCTGCAAGCGTATAAGCGCTTGTATCAAAACCAATAACAGCGATCCTATCCCCTGGCCGAGCAAGATCGATAAAATATTTTGCTGCCTCTTTTCGTAAACCATTTTGGTCATTCCAGTCCATACTGCCGCTGCTGTCTATGATCAAGGCTACCGATATATTGCTACCTGAGAACGCAGGCTGTGTCCCAGACGGTTTAATAAATATTGGGTTGGTATATGCCATCTTACCTTTATCGGTCTCAATTTTAGCAAGAATATAGCCTTTACCCTTTACTTCGTAATCAAGACTCATGCTTCCAGTTAGCCCGCTAATTGGATAAACGGTACCTGCACCCGTTAAGTCTCTTGTCTGATCATATATCCTGATTCTGGTCGGATTGCCGTACGCAGAAGCAGAACTCCAGGAAACATTCACTTTAAGTTTGCTCCCAATGGCAACGTTTTTAATAGAATCGCCCGGATATTTACCGCTAACATTAAAGTGTAGAGAAGGGCCATTTGAGGCTACTGCGCGACCATTTTTCAGCGCGTTTAGAATCTCTGACTCAGAGTTATTATTAGCAATAATGGACGTATAGGAAGAGGCCATAAAGGGTGGGATTAATCTCTGCCATACATTATGAGTATCGCTGTTGCCCACAACCCAAAAAGGCCTCTGCTGTCTTAAAAATCCCTGCCATTTCTTCAAGGCGGCATTGCCTTGAAATTTACCGGCGCTAAAAAGCTCCATCCCTTTTACTACATCTAGATTATTAGTTACACTACTCCAAACCTGCCAGGTATCGCACGGCAATATGCTGGTGTAAGGGTGTGCAATAAAACCGAATCCTTTCTGGCTTCTTATATCAGGAAATATTTCATAAGCTGTTCTGCGATATTGTGGAGTCGATCCTTTTGCCTGCGTGCTGGCTATTGATCTGTTAAAAACCTGGATTGGCTCATTGATATTGTAAGTAAGAAAATGGCCCCTGGTTTTCAGATCCTTTCCGTTACCAACCGTTACCTCTTCCCCTAAAAGAACAGGAGTGCCCCAATTTTTCCCAGTTTCCTGCTGCAAAATAGACCACTCGGGTATGGTTAGCTCGTCCTTAAACAACTTATTATTTAAAACAAGGTCACTATGATCTGTAACCGAAAACCAGTTTAGGTTTTTTTTGGTTGCCACATTGACCCATCGGTCAATCGTCGCACCGGTAGTGAGTGCTACCTCACCGGATAAATAAGTATGCACGTGTCCGTCGCCGGCATAATAGCTTGCAGCAAAAGCTGATGAGGTTAAAAGAGATAAAACAATCCCCAGAGCAAGTATTTGTCGTAATACTTGCCAACATTCCTTAAACATTGGCGCCCCTCCATTATTTAAATTTATTTTCTTATCATTGCTCGCAATCTATCCAATAGATAGCCAATAAACAACCCCAAAAGGCCCCAGCCTAGCCAGGAAAACGTAACAACAATAAAGTAGAATATAGCAGGTGTTGGAATAAACGGTTGAAAAGGTATAGATATTAAGCTCCCGGGTAAATAATAAGTTAAAAATATCCTAGCAACGTCAGTATCGCCTTGTACAGGCCCATCAATCAGCGACAGGATAAGTACTAGCGCAACCATAATAGCACCGGCATAAACAGCAATAACCCTCTCTCTCCTATAAAACCATCGCAGCAATAGAGAAAATATCATCCCGACAACCGCTGAGCCTAATCCGAGTAAAAAAATAGAAACGGGAGTTAATATCTTATCATTGGGTGGATTTGTATATGGCCCCGAGAAAGGCCCCAGAGCAAATATTACTATCCCATAGATGAACATCAAAATGAAGCCAACCGTTGCCCATTTTAGTCGCTCGCTCATTACTACTCCTATTGCTTTGAATGCCACATTTGGCTTAATTGCTTTACTAGCGTTTTATATCAATACGATAAATTAGCAACCTAGTTATCATGTTACTACTAAACGCTATTTAGTCAATAGCTCATTTGTACATTTATATATTTTCTCAAAAAAAAGAAAGGGCCAATTTTCAGACCCTTTCTTTCAACCATAGGATATGTTTTTAACACGGCTATTGCTTAGGTAGATTGGGAAGCTGCTTTTGAAATTCGCTTAAGTCAGTGACTTCCATACCAGCTGGAATCTCAAACATCTCTGCCGGCTGCTTTCCCACCTTTAGATTCTTGTAATCTATGGCCATCTTGCTGCCGTCTGGCAAAGAGGCTTCTATACGAACAGGTAAGCCATTGTCCTCGGTAATCCACATCTTTGTGTTGATTTTGCCAGTTTCGTCGTTGGATACCTGTATGGAAATTACCCTGCACTTAATACCGTTATAGGTGGTAGTTTCCAGAGACTTGGCTGTTTTAATATCAATATTTTCTAGATAATCGGTCGGCTTATCCGGTAAACTACTGGTTTCACCCATAGGTATTTTCATCGCCTTCTTATTTTCTTCATCGATCATATAGGCAACGTTTTTCTCACCATCGACTATAACAGTTGATTTTTGACCGAGGAATGTACCCTCGGTTCTCATTTTCTTGCCTGTCATCCAAACCTTGCCTTCCATCTTCTGCCCCACAGCATCAACCACATACTCATAATACATACCATCAATTTTTTGACCCTTTGAGATTAGATCTCCAAGTGCCAGATCTTTTTTAACTGATGAACCCTTCTTGATCGCTCCATCTTTTTCGTTACCTGCCTCTGTTGAGCCGCCCCCTGATTTTCCAGCACATCCTGAGATAGCTAAACTTAAGGCTACAAAAATTGCTACTGTTAATACCGCTAGTCGCTTCTTCATTTTCCCCCCAGATGATAGATTTGGCCTGATTTACTTAAAATACGGTGTCCCATAAAAAGGTTGCCTATTAATTATATACTAGCCGTTTGGCATATGTTATAAGAAAAATGGACTCTAAGGCAACCTTTTTGTATTCGCACAGCTTAAGGTTATAACAAAAGAGTTAAAAACTAGCTTCAGACCGTCTGTAAGCCTTTCCTTCTTTGCCGGCGGCATTGAACTTAAAAATCGGCCCCGCCCTTGCTATCTCTTCTCAAGTGGAGCATAGCTTAAAAGAAGCGTCTTTTCGCCCTCCGTAACAAAGAAAACAGTTACCTGATCCTCGCCTTTGACGCCAGTTATGCGGCCTTCGCCGAACTTTTTATGGTGGACGTTATCTCCAATAGAAAAAATACCAACCTGAGACGGCGGCTTTGCCTTGACATCTACCTTTTGGTCGGCATTCTTTATAAGCTCTGGTGGTATCTCATGCAAAAAGCGAGATGGTGAGTTGTAGTTCACGCCACCCCAGAGATTTCTTGACCAGGCATAGCAGAGGTAAAGTTTCTGCATAGCGCGAGTTATACCGACATAAAAGAGGCGTCTCTCCTCTTCCAGCTCGTCTGTCTCTGTCATTGCACGAATGTGCGGGAAGATGCCTTCTTCTAACCCAACAATAAAAACGATGTTAAATTCAAGCCCTTTCGCGTTATGGACTGTCATCAGGGTAACAGCGTTATTATCGTCATCGTAATTATCAATATCTGTGATGAGAGATATCTCCTCTAAGAACTCGTCAAGCCCGCAAGAATTGCGGTTTTCTTCGAATTCCCTGATTACCCCCAAGAACTCTTTTACATTTTCCGCACGGTTCTCGGCCTCAATTGTGCCCTCGTTTTCAAAAGCAGATAGATACCCTGTCCAGTCAAGCAGGGCTCTTGTGAGCCCCTCAATCGTTTCTTTTTCTCTTATCGCTTGAAGTTCATCCATTAGGGCGAGAAACTTCTTAACATTTTTCTGTGCGCCGGTTGATAGAGTATGGATTTCGTCGACGTTGTTTAGGGCCTGGTAAAAGCTTATGTTGTTCTTTAACGCATAGGCATCTACTTTTGCAACAGTGGTATCGCCGATTCCCCTTTTAGGCACATTTATTATCCTTTTTAAGCTTACAGTATCATTTGGATTTGAAAGTACACGCAGATATGCAAGGACATCCTTTATCTCTGCACGATCATAGAACTTAAGCCCTCCCACTATTTTATAAGGCACACCGTAGCGAAGGAAAATCTCCTCCAGAACGCGGGACTGGGCATTGGTGCGGTAAAAGACGGCTATCTCTTTATACTGTACCCTATCCTTTACCATCTGCTCGATCTCATTTGCGACAAACGCTGCCTCTTCGTGCGCGTTTTCTCCTTGATAGCATACAATCGGCTCGCCTTCATCGTTTTCCGTCCAGAGGTGCTTCGGCTTGCGGGCACGGTTGTTTTGCATCACGCTGTTTGCCGCCTGCAGGATAGTCCTAGTTGAGCGGTAGTTCTGCTCTAACTTAATAACCCGGCAATCCGGATAATCACGCTCAAATTCAAGAATGTTTCGGATATCTGCCCCACGAAATCTATAGATTGACTGAAAATCGTCTCCTACGACACAGAGGTTGCGGTACTTGTTTGCAAGCAATCTTACCAACTCATATTGGGCAAGGTTGGTATCCTGGTACTCATCGATCAATATATGCCTGAATTTCTCCTGGTATGCATCAAGAACCGATGGAAATGCCTGGAATAAGTTTACGGTAACCATAATCAAATCATCAAAATCAAGCGCGTTGCTCTGGTATAGCCTTTCCTGGTATAGCTTGTAGACCTCAGCAATCGTCTGCTCAAGATAAGTTGTCGAGCGTGCGGCATAAGTCTCGGCATCTATTAACTCATTTTTTGCATTGGATATTGCGACTGCTATCTTGTTTGCCGGGTAACGTTTGCTGTCAAGATTTAAATCCCGAAGACAGTAGGTTAGCAACCTTTTGGAGTCATTGCTGTCATAGACGACAAAGCTCTTGCTATAGCCGAGACGATCGATCTCTTGGCGCAATATCCTTGCACAGGCGGAGTGAAAGGTGCTTATCCACATTGCCCGGCTAACCCGACCAACCAGATGTGCAATTCGCTCCTTCATCTCATTTGCAGCTTTGTTTGTAAATGTAATCGCCAGTATATTAAGTGGATTTACGCCTTTCTCTTTAATAAGATAAGCAATTCTGTGGGTTAATATCCTAGTTTTTCCGCTCCCCGCGCCAGCTAAGATAAGCAAAGGTCCTTCACTGTGCGTTACTGCTTCGAGCTGAACCTGGTTTAAGTTATCTAGCATTCTTGAAACCTCTTGCTATGTTTTTGACCGTATGCTCTGTTATTTATAGATCATTTTATCTTTTCTTGCAATTGCGCCTAGATTCTTAATTTAAAGCTTCTTCGCTTAATTGACAAATTTTCCGGTTTCATCGACCTCATATCCACCCATTGCAAGAACTCGCTGTTTAAATTCATCAGAGCGAATAACCTGCAGCATAAGCTGAATCTTTTCGTCCTCCAAATACTCGCTGGGAATTACTAGGTCATACCTCTCTTTTGCAATGGGAATAAAGTCTAGTGAGAGGGCTTTAGCAGCAGCAAGAATCCCGAGGCCAACATCGGCAGCCCCAGAGGCAACAGCCATTGCCACATTCATGTGTGTGTACTCTTCGTTGTAGTAACCAGCAATGGTATCAGCAGGTATACCAGCTTTGCGAAGCTCGTAGTCAAAAAGAATACGTGTACCGGAACCGGCCTGGCGGTTAACAAAGACAATATCTGAACGCTTGAGGTCTTGAATGTTCTGGATGCTTTTTGGATTGCCGGCGGCAACCATAAATCCCTGCCAGCGGTGCACAAGGGTAACCAGCTTAACTGGAGTAGAGGGCAGGTACCGTTTAATAAACGACTCGTTATAGCCTCCTGTCTCTTCATCTAAGAGATGAGAGCCTGCAAAATGCGCCGTTTGTTTCCTTAAGGCAATAAGCCCTCCAAGGCTTCCGACGTTGCTGGATGAGATCTGCACTCTGCCGCCAGTTCTTTCTTTGAGCATGCTGCCAATAAGGTCTATGGTCAGATCATGGGAGCCGATGGCCACAAGCCTGCCGCTAATTGATTCAGGCAAAGAAAGTAATTCTGCCTCAGTCTCTTCTCCCTCAGATAAACCGCCGACTTCCTGCGGTATACGAATGATCCCATCAGCACGTACGATAGATGAAATAACTCCAGCACCTCCAGCAAGAGGAATG
The DNA here is from genome assembly GCA_023511485.1 of Bacillota bacterium. Taxonomy (NCBI): domain Bacteria; kingdom Bacillati; phylum Bacillota; species Bacillota bacterium. Next base: position 60,703 of record JAIMBH010000014.1, read on the forward strand.
GCTACAAGTCTTCCACCTACGTTTCCAATAATAACCCTCACATGCTCCTCAAGTCCCAGTTTAGAAGGTATCTTTCGCCCAACCGCAACAGTAACTTTTTCCGGCTTAGGGGCTTCAATCCCTTGAAGCATGTACAATAGAGGCCGCACGAATTCCCTGAAGGCTACTGCAGCCGACACAGGATATCCCGGTATACCAACAACCGGTCTGCCCTCTACTTCTGCTATTAAGGTTGGCTTGCCCGGCATTACTGTCACGCCATGGACAAGCAAACGGCCCATTTTCTCAAGCAGGGGAGGTGTGAAATCTTCAGTACCCGCAGAAGAGCCGGCTATTAGCATAATTAGATCGTATTGCTTTGCCAAAGCTTCTTTCAAAGCTTTTTTGAGCTCACTCTCAATATCTTTAACCGGCTCATGGATTCTCACACTTGCGCCGCACTCTTCAGACATTGAAGCCAGCATCTGCCCGTCAACCTCAAGGATTGCACCCTTGGGTAATGATTCAGGTGCTTCCTCAGGAACAACTATCTCGCTTCCTGTTGGGATAATAAGAACGCTCGGCTTACGCATGACTTTAACCGTGTAGATGCCAGCAGCAAGCATTGCAGCCTGGTCAAAAGCGCGAATACGGTGTCGGGCCGGCAGGATGATTTCTCCCTTAACCATATCTTCTCCAGCTTTACGCACATTTCGCCATGGGTAAACTGCTTCTCGAATTTTCCAGCCCTCTTCTGTCTCCTCGACCTTTTCGATCATGACCACAGCATCTAAGCCTTCCGGCATGGGATCGCCCGTGTCAATCATGACAGTATGGCCACCCTTTGGAAGAATGATTGGCTTTTCAGGCAGAGCTCCAAACGTCTCAGAAGCTTTAACGGCAATACCATCCATAGCGGCAGCATGGTAGGCCGGAACGGACTCTCGCGCAACTACAGGTTCTGCCAATATGCGCCCCAGGGATTCTCGCACAGGCACTTGTTCTGTCCCAACACGAATATCCTTAAAGGCTTCGATAACAATCTGCCTGGCCTCGTCTAAAGGTTTTAGCTTGCGATATACTCTCTTCTTTCGCTCCATTTTCCCTTCTTAAAATAGATATACGTCGATAGCTTCTCCATCTGCCATACCTTCAGTGTGAATTGGCACAACGAAGAAACCATCCGCCTTAACAAGAGTAGACATCATACCGGATTTTCCAAAAACAGGGTAAGCCAATAGCTGGTTATTTCTGCGCATAAGCTTCACCCTAACATAATCCTCACGACCGTGCGGTGAGTGCACTGGCGTAGCAAGTACTGCGCTCACTCGCTGCCCCGAAGGTTCCTTAACAAGATTTTCACCTTCTAGATATTTTATAAATGGTAACACAAATACTTGAGCTACAATTAATGCAGATACCGGATGCCCTGGTAGTCCAAAAACAGGTTTCCCGCTCACACCTGCCAGCAATGTCGGCTTTCCTGGGCTTATGGCGATGCCGTGCGCATAAATTTCCGCTTGGGAAAAGCTGCTTATGACATCAACAATATAATCCCGTTCACCTACAGAGCTGCCACCGGAGATAACGACTACATCTGCCGTATCAAGCGCATTCTTAAGTGAACCTTTTAAAAGCTTCGGCTCATCCCGAATAATCCCACAAGAAATCGGCGCCGCGCCAACAGTTTCAACCAATGCGCGAATAGCATAGCTATTGATATCCCTTATCTGTCCCAAAGATGGTGTTTGCATTACCGGGACGATCTCATCACCCGTCGAAATAATGGCGACTTTAGGTTTCTTAAAGACGGAGATTTTGACCATGCCAAGTGCCGCTAATATGCCAATGTCTTGCGGTCTAAGCCGCTTGCCTGCCTTCAGTACAACCTCACCCAGAGCAACGTCTCCTGCTCTATCTAGCACATTGTCGCCTTTTGTTACAGGTCTGGTCACTTCAATTTCCCCATCAGCTACAGGGTTGGTATATTCCACCATAACAACTGCATCTGCTCCCTCGGGTAGAAAACCCCCTGTAGGAATCTCTGCCGCCTGGCCCTGGGCAATTATCATATCAGGAAGAGACCCCATGGAGACTCGTCCAACAGTTTTAAACAGTGCTGGCACGGTATCTGAAGCTCCAAATGTATCCACTGCCCGCACTGCATATCCATCCATTGTTGCTCTTGCCCGAGGCGGCAGGTCTTCTTTTGAAACAACATCTAGCCCAAGAACCCGCCCTAGAGAATGTTCCAGGTCTATCCTCTCAAACGCCAATCTCGAAAACCCGGCCATCATATCAAAAACCTGCTGAGGCGTTACAACTTTAAAAAATTCAGGCATAGTTCACCTTCAAATAAAAAATGTGGATGAAGATAGTTTAGCAAATAGCGGTTCTTAATGGAAAAAATCCACAACGTATTTAAAAGCGGTAAAGATGATAATCCCACTTAGCATCCATTTAATTGCTCTTGCCGGAACGTATTTCTGGCATCTTGCGCCAAGATACATTCCGGCCATGCCGCCGAGTCCAAACAGGATACCAAGTAGTAGATCTGGAGCTACCGACATCTCAGGATAAAACGGTGCAATAGCCTGGTAGAAAGCAACACCTGCAACTGATGTGACAAAGGTTCCCATCAGTGCGGCACCCGCTACCGTGTAGACCGGAAGGCCAAAGAATGAGACAAAAAACGGTGCAATAATGGCACCACCACCGATGCCGTATATACCACCCACGATTCCTACAATGAAACTGAGAGCGAAAATACCCCAGAACGAAACGTCGAACTGCTGACCATAAAATGTGTATCCAAGTTTTTTTGAATTGAAATGCGTGACCTTAATAGCCTGCAAAGCCCCACCGTCGGCAGTCTCAGCAGCTCCCTTGCGATAATTGCGCACGAGTTCCTGGAACCGCTTTTCACTTTTTTCTTTTTCCGAGGCACCAGCACTTTTGCTTAACAAATCGCGAATCATTTTAACGCCAATATAAAGCAAGATTGCCGCAGCAAAGAGCTTGAAATTCTTTGGGTCGGGCAGATACCTAACGCGTACGATAGCGCCAATAAGTACACCCGGAAGCGTACCGGCTACTACAACCCAGGTTAGCGGCCACACCATACGGCCCTCTTTATAGTAACGATATACACCGCTCGGGATAGCAACGATATTAAATACTTGATTGGTAGAGCTAACAGAAGGGTTAGTGTATCCGAGAAAAGACATTTGAAAAGGGAGGAGTAAGAAAGCTCCCGATACACCACCCATCGAGGTAAAAAATGAAATTGTAAAAGCTACTAGCGGCGGTATCCATGGTGCAACATGGATACCAGCAACCTGAAAGAACATAGCCGACCCTTTACGAACCCAGTTTTATTAATAAACCTGTTATCTCTTACTTACTATTCATTTTTGCTCATCCCCTGCCACATTTCAACCACTTCTATTAAATGCTAGCCAAACCTACTTCTTATCCAATCCGTAGCTACCCATATTTATTTTGTCAAAATAAATCATTGTCCCTCAATCATCTCGAGTGCTTTTGCTGCAGCAAGACGCACAATGAGATAAGCACGCGGGTCCGAGAGCTTCTTTGCAAGAATATCAAAGGCTTTGCCATCCCCAATTTTTCCTAAAGCTAAAGCTGCCGATTCTTGGATATATGGGTCTTGCGATGAAGATAATACTTCTATCAGTTGTGGTACTGCCGCCTTTTCTTTAATCTGGCCCAAAATCCAAGCTGCCCTCACTGCGGTTAGCGGCTCTGGATGCCTCAATGCCGAGATGAGCTTTTCACTAAACCCTCTTCTATCAAGACTCTCAAGGTCGGCTCCACACGTAGGGCAAACCTTTTGTTTCGCTTTACATTCACTCCAACAAGAAGGGCAAAATATAATCATCGACAGCTCCCACACTTATATGTCAGCTTCAGGTAATCCTTCAATTTCGCGCGGTAATCTTTTCTTGCCATCACCCTGAATTAAAAGAGTAAAAAAGGTTAAAGCCAACAGCGATACAGCGCTACCAAAGAAAAATGGTGCACTTGGATCTATCTTATCCCAGAGGAATCCGGCGATAAGGCTTGCGGGCAGAAGCGCAATACCAAGAATCAGATTTAAAAAGCCATATGCCGTTCCTCGTAAATTAGTGGGGACAATATCGGCAGTAAAGGCTTTAAAGATACCCTCTGTAAACGCGTAATACAGGCCATAGGCGGCAAATAGAAGCCAGATAGCAAAGTGGCTTTTAACCAAAGCAAAGCCAAGATAAACTAAGGAGAATATCAAGTATCCAGCAATAATTACCCTCTTTCTTCCAATTCGATCAGATAGAGAGCCAATAGGTGTTGATGAAACCGCATAAACCATATTAAAAACAAAATAGACGAGTGGAATTAATCCTATTGAGACACCAACATCTTTTGCTCTTAAAATTAAAAAAGCATCGCTTGAGTTACCTATCGTAAATAGCAACACTACCATTAAAAACAGCTTGAATTGTCTGTTAAAAGGTTTAAGGCTGAGTTTTATACCCTTGGGCTTAATCGCTCTTGCTTTCTCTTTTACAAATAAAGCAAGGACTCCAACCCCAATAAATGCCGGGATGATTGCCAGGCCAAAGTATGCCCTGAAATTATTATGAAGTAGCGGCAACACTGCAAAGGCAAACAAAGGCCCAAGCGCAGCACCCAAAGTATCCATGCTTCGGTGAAAGCCAAATGATTTACCATACTCTTTGCTACTGCTTGAATCTGCTATTAAAGCGTCTCGAGGTGCGGTTCTTACGCCTTTTCCAAAACGATCGACAAACCGGGCGATCAGCACCTGCCACCAAATAAAAGATAGGGCAAGTATCGGTTTGCCAAGAGCTGCAAGCCCATATCCTACCACGGTTAGTTTCTTTCGCCCATGAAGCCGGTCTGAAAGCCAACCGGAGAAGACTTTAAGAATGCTTGCTGTTGATTCAGCAACGCCTTCGATAAGACCAACAATGGTGACTGGAGCCCCAAGAACCGTCGTCAAGAATATTGGAATTACTGGGTAGACCATCTCGGTGGATATATCCGTAAAAAAAGAAGTTAATCCAAGGAAGAAAACATTTCTTGGAAAACCAAGGTATCTTTTATTTGCTGGTTGCCGTGCCCGCTTGGGATTGAAGATCTTTTTACCAGCTGTTCGCATTGTCTTTGCCCAGTCTACCCAATTTCATTCGCATACGAGGTCAGCTCCAGCTCTATTTTTTCAATTCTTTCCCTGTAAGCCTCAAGTTCAAGCTTTCTTTTCTGTATTTCAACCTCGTTTCTCTGCCGATACTCGAGTCCTCTTGTGACGGCTGACTCTATGCTCGATATCATGTCGGCAACGCGCTCATCAAGCATTCCTTTCAAGGCAAGCAAGCTATCATCTAGCCTGGTATAAAGATCGCCACGAATACGTCCGCAATGCATGTCAAAATATCTTATCAGCTTTTCTTTTGCATCTGCATACATTATCTTTGCAGCAAAAGCTTTGGGTAGCATGCTCTTAACAGGGGCAGCAAGCAGCTCTATGCTGGTTGAAGCTTCTTTAGACATATAATAGAACCATTTGCTATCAAGTAGTGCAACTGTACCAACAATCTGCGAAAGTGAAAGGCCAAATATATCGGATGCTTTGTCGACAATTTCTTGAGCAATACCATTGGTCTCGTCAATGAGCCGTTTTGCGACAGCCTCAAAACCAGCGGAAACCTTCTTTTCCTGTTCGCTTCTCCAGCGGGTAAATATTGAAAGAATTATACTTTTTACCGCATCGTCTAGAGCGTCTGAAATTTGTGCTTTCGGACCAGCCTTTACTTTCTCAAAGGCTTCTTCGAGCTCTTTAATTGCCTCCGGCAACTTCTCTTTCTTTAGATTCTCTGTGTCTTCATCATATTGTTTAATCAACTCACCAAGCTGCCCTTTCATTAGATAGTGCGCGTCAAGTCGCTTGCGCTCAATTTGCTCAACATATTTTTTGAAATCGGCGAGCTGTTTTTCAACAATCTCGATTGGCGCTTCAAGCGATTTAAGCTCAAGCTCAATATGGCGCAAAACATTATTTGTAACCTGCAGGCCGCGATTAACCGCGACAGTCAATATAAGTAAACCCTTTTCTTTAAGTAAAAACTCTGAAAGCTCGTGCTCAAATTCGGGTAAGTTGCTTTGAATAAGCATTTCTGAGTTACCATTTTGCCTGGCTTGTAGAGCCAGCCTTGCAGAAAGCGGTATTAGCGTAACCCTGCCGCCCAACGCTTGCTCTAGAACTTTTCTGCTGAACGCCAGAGATTCTTCCCGTTCGCTTTCAGATAAGTAGTCGATCTTGTTCTGAACAAAAAATATTTTCTCTATGTACTCTTTGATATCGCCAAGATAAGCAATTTCGGTCTTACTTATCGGCGGGTCAGAAGATACCAGAAATATGACGGCATCCGCTTCTGGAAGATAGTCATAAGAAACCTCGGTGTTGTGTTCGTAGATTGATCCAACCCCTGGGGTATCAACCAAAATAACACCTTCGCGTAAATACTCAGAGGGATATTTTACGACTACTTTCTTAACTCCCTTTTCGTTGTTGGGGTTATTACGCTCCGTCACATAATCATCAAGCATTTCAAGGGATATGGTCTTTCTCTGGCCGTTTTCGAAAATAACTTCCGCTGAAGGATTATCGCCGTACACGAGCTCGGTTATAATTGAAGTAAGCGGCACTACAGCCATTGGCAGTACAGCTTCACCAAGTAATGCATTAATAAACGATGTTTTACCCCGCTTAAACTCACCCATTACCACCAGGTTGAACTTGTTATCTGTAAGCTTTTCAACCGCATACTCGAGCATATTGCTGTTCCCAAGCGACTCATCATGATTCAAGCTTGCTTTAAGCTCACCTAAAGTCATGAGTATCTCTGATCTTGCCTCTGCATAATTAATCGACATATAAACCACCTCATAAAATAATAATAGCCCCTACGCAAATTCGTAGGAGCTATTAGCCTAGCGGCAGTTTATGCGAGCTCCATCGCACTTATATTTATTTACCTATGTTAGACTTACTTACCCATGTTAGCTTTGATTGACAAGTATAAAATATAGCCTGGATGCCGTCAATCCAGCTACGATAAAAAACCTTAGCTACCTCTCATTTCATTTATCCCGTTGACTTTCACTTTAATACCTGCTAACATCCTTAAACAAGCAATATAGTGGCGATGGAGCTCGCCGTATATGCAAATATTTTTGCTAATAGCTCCTACAGAACCTAACGGTACTGTAGGAGTTTTTTGTATTAATTTACAACATCCCTCCTAGCAGTTAAAAAGGCAGAGAAAGGTAAGTGGTGAAATAATATGGAGCAAATTTACATGGTGGCATCCTTTTGGCTCGCACTAGCTGTCATCTCAGCTATTCTTGCTTATCATTTGCGCATATCAATCGCATTAGTAGAAATTTGTGTTGGGGTGGTTGTGGCTGCTATAGCTACTTATTTTGGTAAATTTGAAGCTTTGGGCTCAAACCAAGAGTGGCTGCGTTTCCTTGCTTCATCTGGAGCCGTCTTGCTGACTTTCCTGGCTGGGGCTGAACTTGAGCGGGAGGTAATGCAAAAAAAGCTAAAAGAAGTAACAGTAGTTGGCTTAATCGGTTTTTTTGCGCCGTTTCTTGGCTGTGCAGCAATCGCGTATTATGTGCTTGGATGGACACTAAAGGCTAGTTTATTGGCTGGCGTGGCGCTTTCCACAACTTCAATGGCAGTTGTCTACGCAGTTATGTTGGAGACCGGATTTAACAAAACCGAGTTTGGTAAAGGGATTCTTGGGGCTTGCTTTATAAACGACCTTGGAACAGTTATTGCTCTGGGTCTTCTGTTTGCACCGTTTACATATAAAACCGTCATTTTTATAGTTATAACCGTTGCTGTTCTAGCAATCTTACCATTTCTTTCTAATTGGCTAACTAAAATCTACGCATACAGAACCGCCGCAATTAGAACAAAATGGATCATGCTGATTCTTTTCGGCTTGGGTGTTTTAGCCTTCTGGTCTGGCAGCGAGGCAGTACTCCCAGCATATCTTATCGGCATGATTTTAGCGGAGTTTTCTAAAAATGATGATTCATGGATACGTCGCCTCCGTACCTTAACTGTTGGATTTCTTACCCCATTCTACTTTATCCGTGCGGGAACTTTCGTTTCTCTGCCTGCTCTAATTGGAGCCCCGCTGGTCTTTCTAGCTCTGATAACAGGTAAAGTCATTTCAAAGATATTTGGCCTTTACCCAATAGTTGGAATGTTTAGGCGTGAACGAAACGAGAGGTGGTATTACACGCTAATGATGTCTACTGGGTTAACGTTTGGCACAATCTCTTCGCTCTACGGTTTAAGCCATGGAATTGTAACCCAGGCACAATACTCTTTTCTTGTAGCAGCAGTTATTACTAGTGCAGTTGTGCCAACTCTCATTGCTGGATTTGCTTTTTTGCCCAAACATCTTTTGCCTGAACCAGCATTAAATGGTGCAAAAGCTTCATATTTAGAAGGAGATTTAAGCGAAGAAGGCTAAGCCAACCTTTTGCCTAGCACTTCTGCAATTGGTTTTGTTTCAAATACCAGTTGCTTTAGTTGATCTGGAGTAAGAGACTGCGCACCATCACAAAGAGCCTTCTTGGGATTTGGATGGACTTCGATTAAAAGTCCATCCGCCCCTGCCGCAACAGCGGCACGGCTCATTGGAATTATGTATTCGCTGTGTCCCATTGCATGACTTATGTCTACTATTATGGGAAGGGAGCTGAGCTTCTTGATCACCGGTACTGCTGCTAAATCAAGTGTAAAGCGGGTTGCGGTCTCAAAAGTTCTTATTCCTCTCTCGCAGAGGATTACATTTGGATTCCCCGCAGTTGTGATGTACTCAGATGCAAGTAGCCACTCATCAATCGTAGCCGACATTCCCCGTTTTAAGATAACAGGAGTTTTTCTCTCGGCAGTCAAAGCACCAATCTTTTTCAGGAGCGCAAAATTGGCCATGTTTCGGGTACCAACCTGGATCATGTCCACATAATTGAGAACCATAGCCACGTGCTCGGTATCCATAACCTCAGTTACAGCCTTTAAACCGTATGTTCCGGCAGCCTCCGAGAGATACTTTAAGCCCTCTTCCTCAAGGCCCTGGAAGCTATAAGGAGATGTCCTTGGCTTAAACGCTCCACCGCGAAAATATGTAAGGCCAAGCTCAGAGACGGCTTTTGCAACTTCCATGACCTGCTCACGACTCTCAACCGCGCAAGGCCCAGATATGATCGTCAAATCCTCGCTGGAAATCATTTAATCACCTACGATTCAACGTTTTTCATCGCATGTAGGATGGTCTCATATATTTCTCTCAAATCGTCGTCATACAAAGGACCATTGTTTATAGATGTAATTTTCTTAAAAATTTCTTCTTCTCTTCCTGGATCATAGAGAGGCAATTTGCTCTCTGTCTTAATCTTTCTTATCTCAAGCGCAAGACCTGCCCGCTCATTTAGTTTCTCAACTAAATGTGCATCAATAACGTCGATTTTTTTACGCAACTCATATATTTGTTGCTTTGCTTCCTCGCTCATAATGTCCTCCGAATCAGATAAAGGCTTAAAATATATTCTAGCATGTTTACGTGGTGTTTTGTAGTTCAAGCGCTAGAGTTACGAGGTCTTGATGTGCCAATGTGCCAAAGTCAACTAATCGTGCTGCCGTTGTTAGTGCTGCAGTGCGCTTTCGGATATCCGGTCTACCAGGGTGACATGTAGACCCACTTACAGGCATTGGCTGTTGGCTGACTTTATTCCCACTCAATGGTGGCTGGGGGTTTTGAACTTATATCATATGCTACGCGGTTTACATGTTGGACTTCGTTAATTATACGGTTTGATATCCTCTCCAGTACTTCATAAGGTATTCTAGCCCAATCGGCGGTCATCGCATCCTCGCTGGTAACAGCCCTGAGGATAATTGGGTAGGCGTACGTCCTCTCATCCCCCATAACGCCGACGCTTCTAATTGCCGGAAGAACCGCAAATGACTGCCAAATCGAGCGATAAAGGCCGGCACGTTTGATCTCCTCTTCAAAGATTGCATCAGCGTTGCGTAGAATCTCAAGCCTCTCGGCTGTTATCTCACCGATAATGCGAACAGCGAGACCGGGACCGGGGAACGGGTGCCGCCATACGATCTCATCGGGAAGGCCCAGTTCTTCACCAACCGCGCGCACCTCATCTTTAAAGAGCGCGCGAAGCGGCTCGATTAGTTCAAGCTCCATATCCTCAGGCAGACCGCCCACATTATGGTGTGTCTTTATCTTAGCGGCATCTCTCGTGCCGCTTTCTATAACATCGGGATAAAGAGTTCCTTGAACTAGGAACTTGGCATCGTGAAATTTTGCCGCCTCCTCCTCAAAGACCCTTATAAACTCTTCACCGATTATCTTACGCTTGCGTTCAGGGTCGGTAACTCCTTTTAGCTTCTCCAAAAATCGATCCTGAGCCTTAACATGAACTAAATTTATACGGAAGTGCTTGCGAAAAGCGTCTTCGACTTTTTCTGCTTCGCCTTTGCGAAGCAGGCCATGGTCAACAAAAATACAGGTTAGGTTATCCCCAATTGCCTTATGCACCAGAATTGCTGCAACCGATGAGTCAACGCCTCCGCTCAGTCCGCAGATGACTTTATTGTCGCCAACCTGCTGCCTGATCTTGGTTACTGCATCCTCAATTATTGATACCATTGTCCAGTTGGGCACGCATTCGCAGACATCGTATAGGAAATTCTTGAGAATCTCCATGCCGTAGACTGTATGCGCCACCTCGGGATGGAATTGAACGCCGTAGAACCTTTTCTCTGTATTCTCCATTGCAGCAACTGGAGACCCATCCGTATGAGCCGAAACAGAAAACCCTGCAGGGACAGCAGTTACCGCATCCTGATGGCTCATCCACACAACCTGCTCAAGAGGGATATCCTTAAACAGTGCATGGCCATTATCTACAGCAAGCACAGTTTTGCCGTATTCCCGATTGCCTGTGCGCGTGACTTCTCCGCCAAGCGAGTGGGCCATCAATTGCATGCCATAGCAAATTCCAAGGATAGGAACACCAAGGTCAAAAAAAGCAGGGTTGACTGCAGGAGCGTTATCTGCGTACACACTTGCAGGACCACCTGAGAAAATAAGTCCGCTAGGATTTTTAGCTTTCAGCTTCTCAATCGATATATCGTGCGGAACTATCTCCGAGTAAACTTTACATTCGCGCACACGCCTTGCAATAAGCTGCGCGTATTGAGCCCCGTAATCTACAACTAATACAGTTTTGAAGTCCTCTGAAGCCAAACTAGATACTCCTAACCCATTCCAACTCGTTGTGCCTGCTGCAAAGCTTTGCCTTCAGTCTGCAAGGCCGGGGCAACCATGACCTCGGCTTTCTGGAACTCTTTGATATTCTGATAGCCGGTTGTTGCCATAGATGTTCTTAACGCGCCAAATAGATTGAGTGTCCCATCGTTCTCTCGAGCCGGACCAAGAAGAAGCTCTTCTAAAGTGCACTTCTGCCCAGCAAAAACGCGGGTTCCTCTTGGAAGGGTCGGATGAAATGTAGCCATGCCCCAGTGAAACCCAAGACCTGGGGCTTCCTTTGTTCCTGCAATAGGTGAGCCGATCATGACTGCATCGGCACCGCATGCTATCGCCTTAGCGATATCGCCGCCGGTCCGCATACCTCCGTCTGCTATAACATGGCAATAGCGGCCGCTTTCTTCCAAATAGGTCATCCTTGCCGCGGAGGCATCAGCAATTGCCGTTGCCTGCGGCACGCCAATTCCAAGAACGCGCCTTGTTGTGCAGGCGGCACCTGGGCCAACTCCAACTAAAACACCAACGGCACCTGTCCTCATAAGATGAAGTGCGGTAGAATATGACGCACAGCCACCAACAATAACCGGAATGTCAAGTTCGCTAATAAATTTCTTAAGGTTAAGCGGCTCAACCTGTGTGCTAACATGTTCGGCGGATACAACTGTTCCCTGGATAATCAGAAAGTCAAGACCAGCCTCAATTGCTGTTTTATAATATTGTTCAACCCTCTGCGGCGTAAGCGATGCAGCGGCTAGAACACCGCCCTCTTTGATCTCTTTGATACGCTTCGCGATAAGTTCTTCTTTTATAGGCTCTTTATAAATTTCTTGCAGGCCGCGGGTCGCTTCTTCCTTTGGAAAGCTCGCTATTTTCTCGAGAATAGGGACGGTATCATCATACCGGGTATAAATACCCTCAAGGTTAAGGACCGCCAATCCCCCTAGTTTGCCAAGTGCAATCGCAAGCTTCGGGTCAACAACGCCATCCATCGCCGATGCCAGAAGCGGTAACTCAAACTTATGACCGGCAATTTCCCAGCTTATATCGATATCTTCAGGATCGCGGGTCCTTCTGCTTGGAACAATCGCAATATCATCAAAGCCGTATGCCCTTCTTCCTCTTTTTCCTTTCCCTATCTCTATTTCCATACTCCCTCCTGCTGAACAATAATTCTTTCAGTATTCCCTATCATAATAGACTTGACACGGTGTGCGATTTAAAAAACCCAGCGCTATTTGTCCCTGCCGGGTCTTAGCATCCTGGGCCTCTTAACCAATTATCTAACTGGTTGATACTCATATTATTGCTCAATTTCATGGGTAAAATTTCGATTATATTACACCTATGGGGAGGCCGTGTCAAGAAAACAGCAGAAGGCCAGAAGGCATACCGGGGACGATAAAAAAAAAAAAAAAAAAAACCGTAGATTTTAAAATTTTTAAGAAA